>JBDNFH010000079.1:0-28954 GCA_041689915.1 Candidatus Nanopelagicales bacterium
AGGTTGAGTAAATGCTCGCAAAACGAGCGAGGATGCTGGGAGCCAGTTGCGCCCGGCCGCCGTCTCGGCGCCAAGGAATGCTTGAATTGCGGAAATTTCGGCGGAAAGGCCCGCAAATACTGGCAACCAACTTGGGTGCACGAAACTCTCAACGTGTGGCAGCATAGTGAAAGATTAGATGATCAACGCAATGCCAAACTACCCCTGCCAAAGCATCAATTCGGTATTACAGTAGTGAACATGATTTGGTTTTGGGGCTTAACGGCTGGTATTGCACTCGGCCTGGAGTTTGCCACGACCACTTTCTATTTTGGGTTGCTTGCCGTTGGTGCAGTAGGCGGCCTTGCAGCGGCTGCGATAGGAGCTCCGGTAATTGTCCAAGTCCTGGTAAGCGCTGCAATTACATTATTTGGCATTGTTGCTATTCGCCCTTTGGCGCTCAAAAGATTCGCCAGAGTTCCAATTGGTGCCCGCACCGGAGTTGATGCACTCATTGGTGCTGAGGCACTGACACTTATGAGTGTCACATTGCATGAAGGTCAAGTAAAACTCAAAGGGGAAACTTGGAGTGCACGGCTTGACCCTGATCTTGCTTTTGAACCTATTGAACCCAATGCCCGCGTTTCCATTTCACGAATTGATGGCGCAACCGCGTTGATTTTCCCACTCGACTGAAAACTATTAAGGAGTTGTTATGGACTTTGTTGGAGTAATTGCCGGTGTTGTAGCGGTACTCGCGGTATTGCTGCTCACGCTGTCTCGAACCCTTGTGATTGTGAATCAAGCAAGTACCGCAATTGTTGAGCGACTTGGTCGATTCCAGCGGACCCTGACACCGGGTCTAACCATTCTCATACCCTTCGTCGATCGGATTCGCGAGAGAGTAGACATGCGGGAGCAGGTCGCATCTTTCCCACCACAGCCCGTCATCACCGAGGACAACTTAGTTGTTTCTATTGACACGGTTGTGTATTTCCAGGTCACGGACCCAAAAGCAGCCACTTACGAAATCTCAAGTTTCATTCTGGGAATTGAACAACTCACCGTCACGACATTACGTAACGTCATTGGATCGATGGATCTTGAGCAAACCCTGACTTCCCGTGATTCGATCAATAGTCAGTTGCGTGGAGTATTGGACGAGGCAACCGGCAAGTGGGGTATCCGCGTTAATCGTGTTGAGCTCAAGGCGATTGACCCACCGCATTCGGTACAAGAGTCAATGGAGAAGCAATTAAAAGCTGAGCGTGAGCGTCGCGCCGCAATTCTTACGGCCGAAGGACAAAAGCAGAGCGCGATCCTCACCGCTGAAGGACAAAAGCAAAGTGCAATCCTTACGGCCGAAGGATTCGCTCAATCCGAGGTTGTCCGAGCCAAAGCCGAGGCTCAAGCTGAAATCCTGAGAGCCGAAGGTGAAGCCGTAGCGATTGAGAAGGTTTACCGAGCGATCCACGAGGCCAATCCGACTGCTGCGGCTCTGGCGCACCGGTACCTCGAAACTCTGCCAGTGATTGCCCAAGGAGATGCCAATAAAATGTGGGTAATCCCCAGTGAACTCACCGGTGCAATGGAAGTGCTGAAAAAGGGGTTTGCTAAAGAATAATGAGTAATGCAATGAGAATTGCAATGACGCCAAAAATAATGACCTTGATGAGTACCCGATAGGGACGTGGATCTGAGCTGGTTGTTTTTTGATTGGCTAATTCACCCAAGGTGATATTGCGATCGATTGCTTGATCGTATTCTTTTTTTGCGTCCTCAAACATCTGTGCTCCTTTGCTGTTCGCATCCTCGCATATCCCCTTTTCGCCAATCCACATCGCCGTATTTGCTGCAGCATGCCGAAAATCCCGTTGATTGGTGGGAATGGTCAGACGAAGCCTTCACACAAGCGCGTGCAAGGGACGTTCCGGTATTTCTCAGCATCGGCTATTCAGCCTGCCATTGGTGTCATGTCATGGCTTGTTCGCTCTGGGATTGGGCTGTTGTGACGGAATCGCAGGTCAGAGGCACTACTTCGGTTCACATCGGTTCATCAAGTTTCGCCGTTTGACGCTGTTTCCACGGCTTCGTGTATCACTCTCGTGTATCACTCGGGCCTTCCGCGACGACTCGCGGCTCCGGCCCTGGACCAGGAATGTCGGTCCGGGCTGAGAGACTTGACCTGTGGCTGACAAGGTTCCCGCGCTCACTGACCCGCCCGAGGGGTACGTCGACTGGCTGACCGACCTCAAGAGCCGGATCCACGCTGCACAGCAGCGTGCCGTGCTGGCGGTCAACACCGAGCTCCTGCGCCTCTACTGGCAGATCGGCCGAGACATCCTCGACCGGCAGGCAGAGCAGGGGTGGGGCGCCAAGGTCATCGACAGGCTCTCCCACGACCTCCGTGAGGCGTTCCCCGATATGAAGGGGTTCTCCGTCACCAACCTGAAGTACATGCGCATGTTTGCGGGCGCGTGGCCACAGGAAGCAATTGGTCAACAGCCTGTTGACCAATTGCCGTGGGGTCACAACGTCGCACTTCTGCTCAAGCTTAAGGATCCCGAGACCCGGCTTGGCTACGCGAGCGCGGCCGCTCATCACGGCTGGTCGCGGAGCGTGCTGGAAATGCACATCGAGGCCCGCACGGTCGAGCGTCAGGGCAAGGCGATCACCAACTTTGACCGCACTCTGCCAGCCGCGCAGTCTGATCTTGCCCGTGAGACCATCAAGGATCCCTACAAGCTGGACTTTCTCGGGTTGGAGGATGACGCCAGGGAGCGCGAGATCGAGCAGGGGCTCGTCAACCATGTCGCCGATTTCCTCATCGAGTTGGGCGCGGGGTTCGCCTACGTCGGGCGGCAGGTCCAGCTGGAGGTCGGTGGAGATGACTTCTACATTGATCTGCTCTTCTATCACCTGAAGCTCCGCGCATACGTCGTGATCGAGATCAAGGCGGGCAAGTTCAAACCGGAGCACGTCGGACAACTCGGCTTCTACATGACTGCGGTCGACGCGCAGGTCAAGCATGAAGACGATGCGCTGACCATCGGCCTCCTCCTCTGCAAGACGAAGAACAAGGTCGTTGCCGAGTACGCCCTTCGTGACAGCGCCCGCCCGCTGGGAATCTCGGAGTATCAGCTCGCGGAGTCTCTCCCGGAGCAACTCCAGACCAATCTGCCCACGATCGAGCAGATCGAGCGCGAACTTGCGGGCGGTGCTGAGTGAGGCGGCCGTCCCCGGCTACTGCAACAAACTACTGAAACATTTTTACAGTAGGTTGCAGCAGTTCTTCACGCTGACCGGCGGCGCTTGGGCTGGGGGACCAGGTCGGCGACGGTCGTCTGTTCCCGATCGGGCGCGACGAGAGCCTCCAGTGCTGCCTCGGCCATCGCCATGCGCTGTTCCTCCCAGGCCAGCAACTGGCCCAGGCGCCAGCGATCCGGATGGGTCATCACGGGAGGCGGCACCAGGTCCCGGTTCTTGAGGTTCTGGTAGCCCTGGGGCATAGAGCCGCGCGCGCCAAGCCCCGCCCGCCCCCCTCGCTGCCGCCCAGGGTGCGCGGCTTGCCCTGCACGAGTAATGTTGGCTTCTTGCGAGGTGTCATGGGCGTCCCTCTTAGACTTGGACTGTAGGCGGTCCGGAACCGTCCCAGAAATTTACTTCGTGTATCACTGAGGTCAAAATGATACACGTGTCACTCGTTAGGAGTTATGGAAATGACCAACCGTCTCGCACAGGCCACCAGCCCCTACCTGCTCCAACACGCTGAAAACCCGGTGGATTGGTGGGAATGGTCAGACGAAGCCTTCACACAAGCGCGTGCAAGGGACGTTCCGGTATTTCTCAGCATCGGCTATTCAGCCTGCCATTGGTGTCATGTCATGGCCCATGAGTCTTTTGAGAGTCCAGAAGTCGCTACATTTCTCAACGAACACTTTGTCAATATTAAGGTGGATCGTGAAGAGCGCCCCGATATTGATTCTATTTACATGGAAGCAACGGTTGCCATGACCGGGCATGGGGGCTGGCCCATGACAGTATTTATCGACCACGAAGGTAGACCGTTCTATACCGGGACCTATTTCCCACCGACCCCGCACCATGGACTACCCAGTTTAGGTCAACTGATCCAATCAATTTCTGACACGTGGGTTGAGCGAAAGCAAGATATCTTGCAAGCAGGCGAGCGAATTGTTACAGCGTTGGAGAACCGAACCCAAGGATTTGACCCAACTGATCTGACCACACTGGACAACGATCAATATTTGGATTACCTGCGTGGTGCGGTAAGTAGCTTGCAGCAATCATTTGATAGTGAGAATGCAGGCTTTGGTGGTGCTCCGAAATTCCCGCCATCCATGGTCCTTGAGTTTCTTTTGCGCATGACCATGGATGCCCAAGCTGGTCAGCAGTCGGGGTTCATGGCATTCAAATCACTCGAGGCCATGGCTCGCGGCGGAATCTACGACCAGATTGGTGGTGGCTTTGCTCGCTACAGTGTTGATGAAGCCTGGGTTGTTCCACATTTTGAAAAAATGCTGTACGACAACGCACTTCTCATTCGGGTTTATGCCCACTGGTGGCGTCTCACCGGCAATCCGCTGGCTGAGCGGGTTGTGCGGGAAAGCATTGAGTTCCTTCTGCGAGAAATGCGTACACCTCAGGGTGCTTTCGCTTCAGCACTGGACGCCGACAGTGAAGGTGTTGAAGGAAAGTTTTATGCCTGGACGCCGAGTGAAGTCGCCGAAGTAGTTGGCACAGATTTCGCAAATGCCGCATGTGAACTGTTTGAAGTTACCAAAAGCGGAACTTTCGAGCACGGTAAGTCAACGTTGCAATTACTCACTGATCCCCAAGATTCGCATTTATGGTCCCAATTTTGAAAGCAGTTATTCCATGCGCGCAGTGAACGGATTCGACCAGGGCAAGACGACAAAGTAGTTGCTTCTTGGAATGGATTGGCAATTTCAGCGCTAGCGGAAGCCGGCTTGATTTTCAGTGAACCGGAATGGATCCAAGCGGCAGAGGCTGCCGCTGACTGCGTGATCAGTGTTCACCTTGGTGCGGGGGAGCACTCAACAAGAATGTCGCGAACTTCACGTGATGGAGTTCCAGGTAAAAATTCAGGAGTACTTGATGACTACGCGAATATGTCGGAAGGACTATTGACTCTCTATGAAGTAACCGGGGAGTCCGAATGGCTTAACTTGGCTCGCGCCCTGATGGACACGGCACTGGAGTCATTCGATGACGGTGAAGGTGGATTCTTTGATACTGCAAGTGACTCTGAGAAGTTGATTCGCAGGCCACGTGATTTCGCTGACAATGCTGAGCCGTCTGGCTGGCTTTCCATGGCGAATCTCCTTGCTCGATTTAGCGCACTTGCTCAAAGCGATTTCTTGCAGTTAAGAACGAGGGCTGAAAAAGCATTGGGGGTTGTTCCTAAGTTCGCAATCAGTGCGCCAAGGTCGGTGGGTTGGGGACTGGTGGCAATGTGGTCACTCGCCCAAGGCCCCTGGGAGGTCGCGGTTAGTGGCCCCGAAAGCGCAAAATTCGCCCGACTGGCTCTGCTCTCACCGTTATGCCCGGAAATCCGTTGGTCACAAGGCGAAGCAGACCAGGCCCAGGTCTGTAGATTCACGATCTGTGAGTTACCCACGAGCGACCCCAAGGAACTTGCCGCATTTATTGGCCTAAGGCCACATCTGCGACATCTGATTTCCGCTAAGGAGTAACCTCAGGGCTCTGAAGTCAGGGCAGATCGCGATCATGGAAGGACTGGGTGCAGGTGGGTCTTAAAGATCTCGTCTACGGCATCTATGAACGCAATCTCGCAGCCCAAATTCCTGCAGATCGAATGCCACGCCATGTGGGGGTGATCCTTGATGGGAATCGCCGGTGGGCTACTGCCCAAGGTTCAACGTCAGCCCAGGGCCATGCAGCGGGCGCAGCCAAAATTGTTGACTTCCTCGGGTGGTGTGATGAATCCGGAGTGGAAGTTGTCACGCTGTGGTTGCTCTCGACCGATAATTTGAGTCGGCCTGAAGTCGAACTCGAAAAGCTCATGACAATTATTGAGTCAACGGTGAGTAATTTAGTTGCTGAAGGTCGCTGGCGGATCCATCCGGTCGGGGCGCTTGATTTACTACCTGCGCACATGGCAAATCTCCTAAAGGAGTCTGCTGAGGCAACGGCTGACATTGATGGTTCATTGGTCAACGTTGCGGTTGGCTACGGCGGTCGCCGTGAAGTGGTGGACGCGGTGCGATCACTACTCGCTGACCATGCAAGCCAAGGAACCAGTCTTGACGAGCTTGCCCAGTTAATCGACGTTGACCAGATTGCCGAGCACTTGTACACAAAAGGTCAGCCAGATCCTGATCTCGTCATTCGCACTTCAGGTGAACAGCGACTTTCTGGATTTTTGTTGTGGCAAAGTGCGCATTCGGAGTTCTATTTCTGTGAAGCATTTTGGCCGGACTTCCGACGGATCGATTTCCTGCGAGCGGTCCGAGCCTATGCCGAGCGGAACCGCCGTTACGGAGCTTGAACAACCCAGTCAACGAGGCTATGCATTCCAAGTGCGCATTCCGCCCTTCGTCACACCTAAGCACTTGTACTGATCCTGCCCGAGATAGCTGGCGCAATAGATGCCCTTGATTTCCGGGTGTACGGAGTTTTCACTGCGAATCAAGCGGGCAATTTGGTGCTGGTCTGGGAGCGCCTACAGGAAAACCCAGGTGAGGCAACGCTCTCGCTATTTTCCTTGGCGGGCGCCGCCATTGCATCATTCGTTCCATTCAACCGTGGTATTTCCGTAACGTTCTGTGCACTTATTTTTTGCTTTGCAGCCTTTATTTTCGCGGCGTGTCGGCGAGCGATAGTGAGAAAACGGGCCTAGCGTGGAGCCATTCGCAAGCCCGACCGGCTCCCGAAAAGCCACCAGGGCAGATTGGAGGCCATGGCGTGCCTAATTCGGTCCCAGCCCGCAAGACCTATGTAATCGACACTTCAGTTTTACTGTCAGACCCGAAAGCAATGCTGAGATTTGATGAACATGATGTTGTCATTCCGATAGTTGTGGTGACCGAACTTGAAGCTAAACGCAGTCACCCGGAGTTGGGGTACTTCGCGCGCAATGCCCTTCGTCTACTTGACGACTTCCGTGTCGAGCACGGTCGGCTTGATGCACGGCTGCCGATTGGTGAGTTAGGTGGAACGCTGCGCATTGAAGTAAATCATTCCAACGCGGATGTATTGCCAAGTGGTCTTCGGCTGGGTGACAACGACACCCGAATTTTGGCGTTAGCGAAAAGCTTGAGTCTTGAAGGACTTGATGTTGTATTGGTGAGCAAAGACTTACCCATGCGAGTCAAGGCAAGTTCGGTGGGAATCTCAGCCGAGGAGTACCGAGCCGAATTAGCCATTGAATCGGGATATACCGGAATGGCAGAAGTGGAAATCGAAAGTCATGAGCTTGATGAACTTTTTGAACGCGGAGTGCTCGAGCACGACATTGCTTTTGACTACCCCTGTCACTGCGGTTTGGTGCTACTTTCAGATCGCGGCAGTGCACTGGCGCGGGTGACCGCGGATAAGACGCTCAAACTGGTGCGGGGAGATCGTGAAGCTTTTGGTATCCGCGGACGCAGTGCCGAACAACGGATTGCGCTGGACATTTTGCTGGACCCAGAAGTAGGAATCGTCTCCCTGGGCGGTCGCGCTGGCACGGGCAAGAGCGCACTGGCATTGTGCGCGGGTTTGGAATCGGTGCTAGAACGCCAATCGCACAAAAAAGTGATCGTGTTTCGCCCCCTCTACGCCGTCGGCGGTCAAGAACTTGGATACCTGCCGGGATCAGAGTCGGAAAAAATGAATCCTTGGGGTCAAGCGGTGTTCGACACCTTAGGCGCGATCACCACCCCGCAAGTTGTTGACGAGATCGTAGACCGGGGAATGCTTGAGGTTTTGCCATTGACACATATCCGAGGTCGAAGTCTGCATGATGCTTTTGTGATCGTGGAAGAAGCCCAGTCACTCGAGCGCAATGTGCTGCTCACGGTTCTTTCCCGGATCGGTAAGGACTCTCGGGTGGTGCTGACCCACGACATTGCCCAACGTGACAACCTGCGAGTTGGTCGCTTTGATGGAGTCGTGGCGGTGGTCGAGAAGTTGAAAGGGCACCCACTTTTTGCCCATGTCACCCTCACCCGGAGTGAACGTTCAGAGATCGCTGCCCTAGTTACCGAGTTACTCGAGTACGATCCAGGCCTCTAATGTGATGTAGGTCACATGCAAGTTTTAGATTGCGTTTCCCCCAAGAACTGGGCAAATTTCGGGATTTTGGCCCAATGGTGAGCCACAACACGCGATTACAGGGTGACAAATTCGAGTTTTTGAGGCACGGTGGTATCTGTTTGTTCGGTCGATGGAAGGTACTTGTGAGCAGATTCGCAAAGCTTGGTAGGAATGCGGTCCTTGCGACCGTAGTACTTGCATTGGCTTTTCCTGCCAGTTCAGCCTTTGCGGAGGACCCGGCTCCGGTGGCTCCCAGTGAACCTGTTGTTGTTGATGGAGATGCGGTAATTCCGGAGGGCGATGAAGGCAATAATCCAAGCGCGGATGCACCGGTAAGTAGCCAGGTACGCATTGCCGTGGAGACTGCACATGCATTTGGCTCTCCGGAATCGAGTGACCGAATCGGCTACGAGACTAGTCTTTATCAAGGCAAGTGGTACATGCCAAATCGGGAAAAATTGCGCAAATGTATTTCTAGAGTCGAATCCCGCCATCACTACAAAACCGGCAGAGGTGGCCCTTACCGGGGTGCCTATCAATTCTCAAAGTCACTCGCTCGCGGCGTAACGTGGATGATGCAACCGGAAGTGAAGAAGGAAATGGGCGACGCTGGCGTTGACCTCGTTAAGCAATTACGCAAAACACCCATGAACGAGTGGAATCGCTACTGGCAGGACCGTGCCTTTTGGACCGTTTGGGATAAAGGCCAAGGCAAGAATCACTGGCGTGGTGGCAGCGGTCGTTGCTTTTAGCCACTCGCTCGTTACTTGGGCGGACCAACTGGAATATTGGTCGCAATCGGTCTTAATGTCTCGGCAAAGAAGTCATTGCCTTTGTCGTCTACGACCACGAAGGCCGGGAAGTCAACAACGTCAATTTTCCAGACGGCCTCCATGCCGAGTTCTGGAAAGTCCAGCACTTCAACTTTCTTGATATTGTCCTGAGCCAATCTTGCTGCCGGACCACCGATTGAACCTAGGTAGAAGCCTCCGTTTTCCCGGCAAGCCCGAGTAACTTCAGCACCACGGTTTCCTTTGGCCAACATGACCATTGAACCGCCCGCCTTTTGGAACTGATCAACATAGGAATCCATGCGGCCCGCTGTCGTTGGACCAAATGAACCAGATGCCATGCCCACTGGAGTTTTTGCCGGCCCCGCGTAATAGACGGCGTGATCTTTTAGATAGTCGGGTATTGGTTCACCACGATCAAGCATCGTTTTGATCCGCGCGTGCGCAAGGTCGCGCGCAACAACCAGTGATCCGGTGAGTGAGACACGAGTGCGAATGGGAAGTTTGCTCAGTTGCGCTCTGACCTCGTTCATGGGTGCATTGAGATTTACGTGCACCGTGGTGTCATCCAGATGTGAGTCTTCAACTTCGGGTAAGAAATGTGCTGGTTCTGTTTCCAGTTGCTCAAGGAACACTCCCTCGGGAGTGATTTTTGCCTTTGCTTGCCGGTCCGCTGAGCATGAAACAGCGATTGCGACCGGGCACGAAGCTCCATGACGTGGCAAGCGAATAACGCGCACGTCGTGGCAGAAATACTTTCCACCGAACTGGGCGCCGATTCCGAATTCTTGGGTCTGGAGAAACACTTCATGTTCCATCTCTAAATCGCGGTAGCCGTGGCCATCGGGTGAGCCGTGAATGGGAAGGCCGTCAAGGTAGTGCGCAGATGCGAGTTTCGCAGTTTTCAGTGCGTATTCCGCACTGGTTCCTCCAACAACAATTGCAAGGTGATACGGCGGGCAAGCTGCAGTCCCAATTGCTCGCAGTTTCTCGTCGAGAAATGACGTGAACTTGGCGGGATTAAGTAATGCAGCAGTTTCTTGGTAAAGGAAACTTTTGTTAGCGCTTCCGCCACCTTTAGCCATGAAGAGGAATTCATAGGACTGGTTTTTGTGGGGATCTGAGTACAGTTCAATTTGGGCGGGCAGGTTCGTGCCGGTATTTTTTTCCTCCCACATGTTGATTGGTGAGAGTTGGGAATAGCGAAGATTGAGTTCGGCGAATGCATTGAACACGCCACGGGAAATGTCTTCACCGTCTTGGCCGGGAGTGAGTACGTATTGGCCACGCTTGCCCATAATGATCGCGGTTCCGGTGTCTTGACACATAGGCAAGACACCGCCGGCGGCAATGTTCGCATTTTTGAGAAGGTCGAGGGCAACAAAGCGATCATTTGGGCTGGCTTCGGGGTCGTCGAGAATTTTCTTGAGTTGTGCAAGGTGGCCGCTGCGTAGAAGGTGAGAGATGTCGCGCATGGCGGCGAAGGTCAATGCAGTCAATGCACTGGACTCAACCCGCAGGAACTCGTGGTCACCCAGTCGCTCAACACTCACGCCCTCCGTTGTCAGGAGGCGGTACTGGGTTGAGTCAGTAGCAAGTGGCAGCTGGTCGGTATAGATAAATTCGCTCACAGGAACACTCTAAGCCGGGGAGACCCACCATGCTGCAAAGGCCGGAATATGTAGGGCCTCACCATTGCAGGGCAACCCTTGGCCAGATCTTGAGCTTCTTTGTTACGTTCGCTGGAGTTACGTTCTGCAAGTGCAATGATGCTGGCGTACAGCGCGTCAGCATTTTCGAATCCTAGATCGTGGAGTCCCTGGCGAATATCAAGACCGAATGAGGCTAGTCGGCGGGCGAACTCGGCGGTCGAGTTCAGCTGGCATGGCTAAGTGGCATCCGTGAAGTTAACTGTTGAATACTGGGAATTTGGTGCGTAGTGGTGCTCGCTTTTAATTTCACGAATAGTCTTGCTCTTACTGCGCATGACAATTGAGTTTGTTGTTGGGCCCTGCGGGCCGTAACGAACACCTTGGAGCAATTCACCGTCGGTGATCCCGGTTGCGCAGAAGAAGTTATTGTCACCGGTCACCAAATCGCGGGTACCAAGAATCCGGTTGAGGTCATGGCCGGCATTAATTGCTTTATCTCGCTCGTGGTCATTGGTTGGCCAAAGTTTGGCCTGGATTTCTCCACCCAGTGCGGTCATGGCGCACGCGGCAATGATTCCTTCGGGTGTTCCACCGATCCCCATGAGGACATCAATGCCGGTATTTGGTCGAGCAGCCATTACCGCGCCGGCGACGTCCCCGTCGACAATGAATTTGATTCGTGCACCGGCTTCGCGAATCTCACGAACGAGGTCGTCATGTCGTGGTCGATCCAATAGGCAGACGGTCAATTCGGAAACGGATTCACCTTTTGCTTTTGCAATTTGCTCAAGGTTCCAAGCCGTTGGGGCTTCAATGTCAATTGACCCGGCAGCTTCTGGGCCAACAACAAGTTTTTTCATATAAAAAACAGCACTTGGATCGAACATGGTCCCACGTTCCGCGACCGCAATGACCGAAATCGCGTTGGGCATACCTTTAGCTGCGAGGGTTGTTCCGTCAATGGGATCTACGGCTACGTCGACTGCGGCACCGCTGCCGTCGCCGATCTGCTCACCATTGAAGAGCATGGGGGCTTGATCTTTTTCACCTTCCCCAATTACCACGATTCCATTCATGGAGACACCGCTGACCAGCGTGCGCATGGCGTTTACCGCAGCTCCGTCGGCACCGTTTTTGTCTCCACGACCCACCCATCGGGCGGCAGCCATGGCGGCAGCCTCGGTGGCACGTACTAATTCAAGGGCCAGATTTCGCTCAGGTTCCGCTTCACGTTGTGCTTGATGTCCACTCATGGTCGCAGCGTAGCGGTGTTGAGTGAGCCGTAACAGCCTCAATGATCCATTATTGGGGTGTGAGTACGCCAGTTCCAACGGGAAAGCCCAATGCCCGCATGCGCCAGACAGTGGGAGACATGGTGCGTTCACTCGCCGTGGTCCTTGCTGTGGTTGGCGTAATCATGCTGGTGAGTTGGCGTCCGGCGCCTGATCCTGTTCGTGAAGTGGATCCACTGCCACTGTTCACATTAGCCAGCGCCCAGGCCGAGTTCTCTGTTGTTATCCCAGAAGTTGAGGGCTTACGAGCGACAAGTGTTCGTTGGGAGCCGACACAGTTTTCACAAGAGGAGCCGGTCTGGCATGTGGGTTACGTAACGGCGGGAGATCAATACCTAAAAATCGCTCAGTCCGCGGCAACGAATGAGGAATTTCTTAAAAATGAACTCGTAGGCATTACGGCGGAGGGTGAGGAATCAATCGCAAGTGCGAGTTGGTTGGTTTTTAACGGACCAGATTCGCGAGCACTTGTGAATGTGACACCTGAATCCACGACAATTCTGAGTGGAACAGTTACATTGCCCGAACTTGAGGCGGCCGCTAACTCACTTGTTACTACTCCTGTGTTGGAGTAATCCGCTTACTCGCGGCGTTAAGCCATTTTTCACACACTTGAGCAAACACTTCGCCTTTTTCCCAGAGCGCAAGTGACTCCTCAAGGCTTTGTCCGCCACGTTCAAGTTGCGACGCGATGCTCGCTAGTTCATCTCGCGCCTGTTCGTATCCAGGATCTTCACTCTTAGCCATTGTGATTCCTTACTACTTGTTTTTAATTCGGGTTGCGGAAAATTCGCCAACGCTCACTCGGATGTGAACTTCTTGATCTACCGCTACGTCAGACTCGTCACGAACGATCTGTCCCGTATCGCTTTGAACAATTGCGTAACCACGTTCAAGTGTTGCTGCAGGGGAAAGCGCCCGGATTTGCGCGCGAAGATGTTTGACCGTGGTCAATTCCGAATCGATTAAATGGATAACTCGCTGGGTCATGCGGTTACGCATCTCATTCAACTTTAATCGGTTCATGTCCAAAGCATTGGAGATCGCGCGCATATTACGTGCACGAAGGTCGGCAAGGTTCTTGCGCTCTTCAATGACCGAAGGAACTATTCGTTTCGCAGCATCTGTTGGCGTGGAGGCCCGCAGGTCAGCAACAAAATCAAGAAGTGGCGTGTCCTGTTCGTGTCCAATCGCACTAACAATTGGCGTAATGGCCAAACTTACGGCTCGAACTAAAGCTTCGTTGCTAAAAGGCAGTAGGTCCTCCATGCTGCCGCCGCCTCGGGCGATCACAATCACGTCAAGTCCAAGTGTGTCGAGTTCCTTCAACGCCGCCGTGACTTCGCCAACGGCGCTGACACCTTGTACGGCAACTTCTCGGATTTCAAAGTCTGCCGCTGGCCAGCGTTCCTTCGTATTTTTTAAAACGTCATACATTGCGTCACTTTGTCGGCCGGTGATGAGCCCAATTCGCCTGGGCAGAAAAGGAAGCGCTCTCTTGCGCTCAGGTGCAAAGAGCCCCTCCGCAGCCAATTTTTCTTTCAGCGCGGCTAATTGAGCCAGCAATTCCCCAAGTCCCACTGCTCGAATCTCGCGGGCAACTATTTGTAATGATCCCTGTTTGGCCCAAAAATCACACCGACCGTAAATAATGATCCGCTGTCCCTCAACGAGGGGCGGATGCATTGCTCCAATGAGTGCCGAGTTCACCATCACTTTGAGTGAAAATTCAGCGTCGGTGTCACGAAGTGTGAGGAACTGCACACTGGCACCAGGGCGAATTCGGTATTGGGCGACCTGTCCCTCGATCCAAATGGAACTCAACCGGTTGATGTAGTCGTGGAGCAGGTTGGAGATCACACGCACCGGTGCGGGTGATTGCTCCGAAGTTTCTAGGGCCACCTTCGTAGCCTAAGCGGGGAGTAGGAACTATGCGTACGATAGAGGCATGGCTTCAACAAAAAAAGTTCTATTGGCGGCTCCTCGCGGATATTGCGCGGGAGTTGACCGTGCAATTATCACCGTTGAGAAGGCACTGGACCTTTATGGCGCTCCAATCTATGTACGCAAAGATATCGTTCACAATAAGTACGTCGTCGAGTCACTGGAAGACAGAGGCGTAATTTTTGTTGCTGAACTAGATGTTGTACCCGAAGGTTCAACAGTTATTTTTTCCGCCCACGGAGTTGCCCCGAGTGTGCATGCAGAAGCCGCGGAGCGCTCCCTTAAGACTATTGATGCAACCTGCCCGCTCGTAACCAAAGTGCACGCTGAAGCAAAACGTTTTTCCAATCAAGGTCTTGACATTGTTCTGATTGGTCACGCTGGACATGAAGAAGTCGAAGGAACCATGGGGGAAGCCCCCAACTCCATAACCTTGGTGCAGAACCCTGAAGAAGCGCGCAATTTAGTAGTTAAAAATCCAGAGAAACTCGTTTGGCTCTCCCAAACGACACTTTCAGTTGATGAAACGATCCAAACTGTCAACGTTCTCAAAGAGCGCTTCCCGGAAATGGCAAGTCCGCCAAGTGACGATATTTGCTACGCAACCCAAAACCGCCAAACAGCAGTTAAGGCGATGTCACCAGATTGTGATCTCGTCATTGTGGTTGGTTCAGGTAACTCGTCAAATTCAGTTCGACTAGTCGAAGTAGCACTTGATGCGGGTGCTAAATCTTCCTACCTGGTCGACAGCTTCCGGGAATTAAAAAGCGAATGGGTGGAAGGCGCTTCAACGGTCGGCGTAACGAGTGGGGCTTCAGTGCCGGAGCTCTTGGTGAATGAAGTACTCCAGTGGCTAGCCGAGCATGGCTTTAATGAATGTGAAGAAGTACGTACCGCTGAAGAAACAGCAGTGTTTGCGCTCCCGCCAGAATTTAGACGCGACATTAAGGCCGCTGCAGCCCAGTGACTTAGAGCGCGCGTGGGTGCGGGGCTCGCGGCGTGTGTGTTTGGGTCGGCCGGGTCCGGGGGACGTTACTTGGCCATGGCTGACTACATCGAGAATTTTCATAATAACCTGCGACGCCACTCACCACTGGCTATGCTCACACCCACGGAATAGGAAACGAGCAACGCAACCCAGCTGCAATTAACATGAGCCCGGTCCACAAACAGGGGTCATGTTAATGAGCATAGGAGCACGCCTTGATAGCCAGACGATTTCCCCGGCGACGAGACCTTGCCCCGCTTCTGGTGTTCAAAAAGCCGGACCTGAATGCGAAGCGGCGACGGCTGCAGGCTGCCCTCACCATTTATGATCTCCGTGAAATAGCCAAACGGCGAACGCCTAAAGCCGCATTCGATTACACCGACGGTGCGGCGGAAGGCGAGTTGTCCATCGCGCGTGCCCGTCAAGCCTTCGAAGATATCGAGTTCCACCCTTCGATTCTGCAAGATGTGACCACCGTTAGCACTTCACGAAGCGTGCTAGGTGGGCCAAGCCAACTTCCAATCGCCATTGCTCCGACCGGATTCACCCGGATGATGCACACGGAAGGCGAGATTGCTGGCTCACAGGCAGCAAGCAAATTCGGGATTCCATTCGTACTTTCTACCATGGGTACGGCCTCAGCCGAGTCCCTGAGGGCCTTGAATCCGCAGGGGCGTTTGTGGTTCCAGCTCTACATGCTGCGCGATAGAGAGCGATCGATGGAGTTGGTCGAGCGGGCAAAAAATGCGGATTATGACACGCTCCTGGTCACGGCCGATGTCCCTGTTGCGGGCGCAAGGCTGCGAGACAAGCGAAATGGCATGTCGGTCCCCCCTGAGCTCACGCTCTCAACAATCTTCTCCGCGATCCCTCACCCGGACTGGTGGATCAATTTCCTCACAACCGAACCCTTGACTTTCGCAAGTCTTTCGCATTGGAGCGGCACGGTGGGGGAGTTGATCGATTCGATGTTCGACCCCAGCATCACTTTTGAGGATCTGAAATGGATGCGAGAGATTTGGCCGGGAAAACTCGTTGTGAAAGGCGTGCAATCCCTCACAGACGCGGTTACATTGGCCAAATACGGCGTCGATGGCGTCGTCTTATCCAATCACGGCGGACGCCAACTTGATCGAGCCCCCATTCCTTTCCACCTGCTGCCGCAAGTTGTCAAAGAGGTGGGCACAGATCTCGAGATCCTGATCGATACTGGGATCATGTCGGGCGCTGACGTCGTGGCAAGCATTGCGATGGGCGCACGAAGCACACTGGTTGGCCGAGCGTATCTCTATGGCCTGATGGCAGGCGGCCAAGACGGCGTTGAGCGCACGCTCGAAATCATGTCGGATCAACTCTTCAGAACGATGCGGCTGCTGGGAGTTGCAGATATCGAAGAGCTCAATCCCAGCCATGTAACTCAAATGAGACGGCTTTCCCCCATAGCGGTGGACTGACTCGGAGGTAGCAAAATGCAGGAGATCGAATTCACTCCAGAACGATCGCAGTATGTCTACACATTTGGTGGTGCTGGACCCATCATGCGCATCAACCCCGGCACGGTTTTACGCCTGTGGTCGGAGGATGCTTTCAATTTCGCGTTACAATCAACCAGCGATATGCCGAGCCAGAAACTCGACATGAGGTATGTGAACCCACAGACCGGCCCCTTCTACGTTGAAGGTGCGGAACCAGGCGACACTCTGGCCCTCCATATTGTCGACTTGACGCCAGCGCGTGGGTTTGGAGCGTCGACAACGATTCCGTTTTTTGGTGGACTCACAAGCACAGACAGAACGGCTCTGCTGCAGCAAGCGCTCCCCGAGGCAACCTGGATCTACGAGGTCGACTCCGAACACCAAACAGTGGGGTTTGTGAGTCGGTTCGGAGACTTCGAGGTCGCCCTGCCTCTGGAATGCATGCTCGGAACGGTAGGGCTCGCCCCGGCGGCAAACGAAGTGCGAACCAGTCTGGTTCCTGAGCGTTTTGGCGGCAATATGGACACCCCCGAGATGAAGGTCGGTACAACCGTCTATCTCGGGGTGAACGTGGAGGGGGCCCTCTTCTCGATCGGCGATGGGCATTACCGGCAGGGCGAGGGCGAGGCATGCGGCACCGCGGTGGAGGGTGCGATGAACTCAGTCATCCTCGTTGAGCTGATCAAGGGATCCGCTCCCCTGTGGCCACGCCTAGAGAACGACGATTTTTGGATGGTTGTTGGCTCGTCGAGGCCCATGGAGGATTCTTGGCGAATTGCCCAAGTCGAGATGGTGAATTGGTTCACCGAGATGTTTGGGCTGCACCAGATGGATGCCTACCAGCTGCTCACGCAGATCTCGCTGGCACCCATCGCCAACGCGGTGGATTCCAACTACAGCATTGTGGTGAAGGTGAAAAAGTCGCTTATGCCTTCGGGCGTGGCCTACCAGGGGATGCACCAGCAGCTTCGTGAAGCGGCACAAAATGCCTGCTAACGCAGGGGGCCAAAGCATTGGCCTCACGAATGGAATATAAAGGAGTATTTAAATGAGTGATGTAAAAGTTGCAAATCCGGTCGTCCTCGGACTACTGGGATTCGGAATGACCGCGGTGCTGTTATCCCTTGCCCTTGTCGGCGTCTACCCGGTCGATGGAGTGGTCTTCGCCATGGTGGTCTTCTTCGGCGGTGTGGCCCTGACAATGGTGTCAGTCATGCTTTTCAGGCTGGGCGACACCTTCGGAATGACGGCCTTTGGAGGTTACTCCTTTCTTTGGCTGTCATTCGGCTTCCTCAACATCGGCGCTGTCATCGGCTGGTGGACCGTCACGAATGCCGGAGTCGGATGGTATCTGATCATTTGGGCGGTGTTCTCTCTCGGCCTCGTGGTCGCCTCAATGGTGGCCCCTCGGGTCTTGACGATCATCCTCGTAGGGGCCATGATTTTCTTGGCTTCGCTGGGTCTGGGTGCGACCACCGGAACTGACTGGCTTAACACCTTCGGTGGTTATGAGGGAATTGTTACCGGTGCGCTCGCCGTCTATCTCGCTTTCGCCTTCCTCATCAACGAGATGTATGGCAAAACGGTCCTTCCCATCGGCGCACCATTTCGTAAATAAAGGAGCAGAAATTGGATCTGAAAATTAAAGGGAAAACCGCTCTCGTGACCGGTGCTACAAAAGGCATTGGTCGCGCTACGGCCGAACTCTTTGCTGCCGAAGGAGCCAATGTCGCCTTTTGTGCAAGAAATGCGCAAGAAGTGGCGGAGACGGAAAAAGCGATCAGTGCTGCAGGGGTCAAGGCAAAGGGAACAGTGTTGGATGTCGCCGATGCGGATGCTTTGAGGGCCTGGGTGGAGAGCACCGCGACAGAGTTCGGTGGCATCGATATGGCCGTCGCCAATGTCAGCGCGCTGGCTATCCCAGACACCGACGAGAACTGGGAGGCATCCTTCCGAGTCGACCTGTTGGGAACCGTCAACCTAGTGAAAGCAGTGCTGCCTCATCTGGAAAAAAGTTCTGTGAAGTCTGCAGTTGCCATTTCCAGCGTTTCCGGTCGCGAAGCCGACTTTGCTTCGGGTCCTTATGGAACGATGAAAACAGCGATCATCGGTTATATGGCCGGTGTGGCATTGCAGGTTGCCGAAAAGGAGATCCGGGTGAATTGTGTCTCCCCCGGCAACACCTATTTCCCTGGTGGAGTGTGGGAGAACATTGAGGGCGGAAACCCTGAATTGTTCAACTTCGCTATGGGACTAAATCCGACCGGAAGAATGGGAACCCCCCAAGAAATTGCGGCGGGGGTTGTTTTCCTTTCCAGCCCGGTATCCAGCCGGGTCAGTGGAGCAAACTTTCTGATAGATGGCGCCCTGACGAAGGGTATCCAGTTCTAGGCTGCCATTCGTGAAAGTTGTTCAACCTGATGACCCGTCTCCGGCATTGCGCCGCGGCGGGTCATCTGTTGGATGCGACTCGGCGAGAAGAGACTACAAAAAACGACTACGGCTTCTCGGTCATTCTGCGCAACCGGGTAGTCGCGCCGGCATCCAGTCCAAGATCCCAGTTTCGTTCGCGCGCTCTTAGCGCACTGAATTTAACGCAGTGATCTGCGACGAAATGCAACTACTCCAAGCGCGATAATCGTTGAACCAATCACCCAGAACCAGTTGTTTCCCAAAATAAAGAACACGGTGACAAACCTATTAATAAGTGACGTGTCTGTTACGTTGATTTGACCAACGGTTACGGCCATGACAAAGAATGCAATTGCAGGGGCGAATATCGCTTGGGAATCATCTTTTGAGCGAATGGCAAGACTTACAAAAATCGACACTGCTAAAAGCCCAAATCCAGAGAATGCGCCAGGCTCGCCACCAAAAATCAATACGTCGGCTAGACCAAAAATAAGGGTTACCCCGATTGTGATCCCGTAAATCCACAGTGCGCTTAAAGTCCCGAATACCGCTCCGCGCCCACTGGCCGCAATGCGTTCCTCTTTAGGAATTACGGGCGCTGGTATGTGCCCGGTTCGATCTGGTGCTGGCGAATGTAGTGCGATCCCCACCTGGCTGACGTGCTCGGACTCCGGTGGGGAACTCACCCGCTCAAGGGTTCGCAATTTACTGGTGCGACTGGTGGGAAGGGCAAGCAGTGCTTCTTCATTGCCCTGGACTCCTTGGCTTTTGAAGACCCGTCCAGTTTCGACAGGACCTGCTGCAACCTCTATAGGTTTTGGCGCGGGTTCATCGGGGCGAAAGAGTGCCTCGTATTCGTCGCCGGGTTGGTCGGTCACGGGAACAGGCTACCTAATCCGATTCCGGGAGTTCGGATGCGAACACTTCAAGGCTTGGGGTCGCTGAAAGCTCGCTCTCATTTTTCACTCCGCGAACCCCAAGATCGGTGAGTGCCCGACCAGTGGGCCGCAACCTGGTTTCAATAGAACGAACTGCACCGTTGTAGTGGCCAACGGCTGTACCGAGTGATTTACCCAGACTTGCAATGTGGCCAAGCACGACGTCAAGTCGCGAATACATCTCCCGGGAGAGCCGAGCAATGTCTTGGGCCTGCTCAACCATGTCACTGTTTTGCCAACCGAGTGAGACGGCTCGAAGCAGAGCAAACAAAGTAGTAGGTGTGGCCGGAACGATGCTGCGGCTAAATGCAAAATCAAGCAGATCAGGGCGTTGGTTGAGTGCGGCTTCGAGCAACGCTTCGGAGGGAAGGAACATCACGACAAAGTCAACCGACTCACGAACTTCTGCACTGTATGCCTTTCGAGCGAGCTGCTCAATGTGGCGCATGACGGCCTCGGCGTGAGCGTTCATTAAAGCGTCAATGCTTTCCTCTGACTGATTCCCAGCGCTGCGAAGAAAAGAGTCCATGGGGGTCTTTGCATCAATCAAAATGCAGCGCCCATTGGAGAGCATGACCTGCAGGTCTGGCCGCAAATGACCTTCAGCACTGTCAATCGTGTTTTGATCTAGGAAATGTACCCGGTTGATCATGCCGGCCGCTTCGACTAAACGCGTGAGTTCCATTTCCCCCCATTGCCCACGGGCACCGGAACGGCTAAGAACTGAACTGAGTTGCTGGGCTTGGGATTTAACTTCAGAGACTGAGCGAAGCAGGCTTTCGGACTGATGCGCAAGGGAGCGAGTGAGTTCAGTTCGCAGGGCAGCCGAGGACTCAGCCGAGGAAACCTGTTGGGCAGAGACTGAGTTCGTGATCCGATCAATTGCGTCTGAGAGTGAACTCAAACCAGATTCAAGCGCGGGGACACCGGTGGAATGATTGCCACGCGATCCCAGGAAATACCCAAACCCAATGCCCAAAAATACGAGTGCAATTGCCACGATAAGTACTACTGCTGAATCCACGTACCGATACTGGCATGCACGACCGACATTTAGGTTGATTGATGCTCAATCTAGACTCACGCCCGTGGGACTAACTCTAGGAATCGTCGGCCTGCCCAATGTGGGCAAATCAACTCTATTTAACGCATTGACCAAGAACGACGTCCTTGCCGCGAACTACCCCTTCGCAACGATCGAGCCAAACACGGGAGTTGTGGGTGTCCCTGACCCAAGACTCAATGACCTGGCCAAAGTATTTGGTTCCCAAAAAATCATCCCAGCCAGTGTCACCTTCGTTGACATTGCGGGAATAGTCAAAGGTGCCTCAGAGGGTGCTGGTCTTGGCAACAAGTTCCTGGCCAACATCCGTGAGTCCGACGCAATCTGCCAGGTGCTGCGCGCATTCACCGACGAAGACGTGGTTCACGTGGAAGGTCGCGTCTCTCCCAAAGAAGATATGGAAACAATCAACACCGAATTGATCTTGGCAGACATGCAATCCCTTGAAAAAGCAATCCCACGACTGCAAAAAGAAATCCGACTGGATAAGTCCAAAGTGATGGTCTTGGAAGCTGCTGAGAAAGCCCAAGAGATTCTTAACAGCGGTAAGACTCTGTTTAGCGTCGGTTTTGATTCGGCGTCGATTCGCGAACTTTTCTTGCTCACAGCAAAACCGTTTGTTTATGTTGTTAATGCTGACGAAGCAGAGTTGTCTAATGCTGACTTCCGCACAGAAATGAAAGAACTCGTTGCTCCCGCTGAAGTAGTTTTCTTGGACGCGAAAATTGAATCTGAATTAGTAGAGATGTCCGATGAAGAGGCATTGGAACTCCTCCAGTCAGTTGGCCAAACTGAATCAGGACTTAAGGCGTTGGCCCGCGTTGGCTTTGACGCCCTCGGACTTCAGACCTACCTCACTGCAGGTCCCAAGGAAGCGCGCGCTTGGACAATCCCGCAGAATGCGACCGCACCTGAAGCTGCCGGCGTAATTCATACCGACTTCCAAAAAGGATTCATTAAAGCCGAGGTTGTTTCATTCGCTGACCTGATGGATGCCGGCTCCATGAATGAAGCCAAGGCACGCGGCAAGGTCCGCATTGAAGGCAAGGACTACGTTATGGCTGACGGCGACGTAGTCGAGTTTCGCTTCAATGTCTGACCTAATGCGATTAATTAAACTAGTTTTTAACTAGTTTAATTCAGGTTAGAATTGGCACATGCCAATTACCGTGGGAGCTTTTGAAGCAAAGACGCACCTATCAGACCTTCTGCAACGGCTAGAAGCGGGTGAGCGTGTAACCATCACTAAACATGGTCGCCCAGTAGCCAATCTTGTGCCGATTTCGGAATCACCTACTTCGCGAGACTGGAAAGCCTTCTGGGAGCGGGTAGATGCGAGAGCGCTCAAGACTGGTCGACAGAGTTCGATTAAGGCGGACATCGAAGCGGGCCGGTTGTGAAAGGTTTCATCCTTGACGCATCCCTCGCCTTGGAATGGTTTAGCGAGGGAGCTTCGCGGGAAGTGCTTGCGAAGCGAAGCCTGCTGGACGACCATGTTGCCTTGGTCCCGCATCTTTGGCGTTTCGAGGTGACGGACGTAATTGCTAGTTGGCGCAAACACGGTGAAATTTCCGCTGCGGACTCGACCTGGACACTCCACGAAATCTTGCAAATACCCTCGGCAATTGTCGACGAAGGTTCTGCCGATTCAATTGTGTCGTTGGCGCTCGAATACAACCTCTCTGCTTACGACAGTACCTACCTCAACGTCGCCATGATTACCGGCGAGCCAGTCGCCACTTTGGATCGCTCACTAATAAGTGTGGCCAAAAAAGCTGGGGTGGTTCATTGCTTGTAACGTGTAAGGGCGTATTGGATCTGGACCTAGTTTGAGTAAATATTTTTTCGATGCCCAACCTTGATTACCAATATCCGCAGTTCCGCTCCCACTATTTGATAAACAATTCGATAGTCGCCAACGCGCACCCGCCACAGTCCACGAAGTTCACCTTTGAGTGATTTCGAGTTGGGCGGCGTGGGGTTAAGCGTGAGAAGTTGGATCGCGCCTGCGATCCGCTTTTGGTCCTTCGCTCGTATTGATTTAAGTGTTTTTTCCGCTTTGGCAGTAATCTGTACTTCGAAATTCACTACAAGCCAAGATCTGCTTTGACTTGTTCCCAAGGAATTGTTGGCTGGCCAGCAATGATTTCATCGAGTACGAGGTTTGCATCTGCAACATCTTCGGCATCTTCGACTAATTCCATCAGGTGTTCGTATTGAGCGTGACTCAAAATTACGTTAGTTGTCACACCGTGGCGGCTAAGGAAAACGGGCTCAGATTCGGAAATCTCCAATATTTCGCGCAAGCGTTCGCGCGCTTGGGTAACAGGGTAGGTAGCAGACATGATTAGAAGTGTACATTATCTGTACATTTAATACTATATTGTGTCTTTCTTGTTGTATGAATGCCCAAGTTCAAGGTCCAAAGTCGTATTTCCCTTCGATTGGGGGAAAGTACGGTCAACCCATTGATTTCTGGATGACTCAATTGGAAAGTGTGCGAACAGATAAGCACCTGGAACGGGTGAACTTTCTTAAGTACACCTACGGGGTCGGGCATGGGCCCGCGAATGCCTTCGTCGCCGTTTTCCGTGCAGGAAACGCTCTTTAAGGAAGGTGATATCGATGAGAAGAGTTTGCGGAGTGGTACTCAGAGTTCGACCAGGTCTGGCGCGAGTGTGGGCTTGGCGCTCGCGCCTGGCGAGCACTGGTGAATGAAGGGATCCTGAAAATTTCTGACCTTAAGCGGTATACGGTTGAGCAGATCGCTGCACGACATGGCATGGTTCCCAAAACACTTTCCGTTCTCACGACAGTTAAGGATTGACAAGACTCATGAACAACGAACCCGTATACAGCGTTGAACGCGAATTCGATATTCCCCTGGAAATTCTTTGGGCTGCCTGGACTGATCCGGTAGCACTTGAAGAGTGGTACCACGGAGTCGGCATGGCGGCGGTTCCTGGATCAATGAGATCTGATCCAGTTGTTGGTGGCGAGTGGAGCGTCGCGATCAACGTACCTGAATACGAATTCGTGGCCTATTTCTATGGTGAGTACACGGCGGTGGTTGACCAAGCGCGACTTGAGCACACCATGTTCTACACCCAATCTGTTGACGAGTTCAATGCTAAGGAAATGACCGCTTCGCACCACAACATCAGAATCGAATTCGAAGCCAAGGATTTTCGCAGTTGGGTGAAGTTCAGCCAGTTCGGCAGCTTGCCCGAGAGTGAGGCACTTCAAGCGCAAGCGGGCATGGAGAGCTATTTTGATTCGCTCAGCAACTACCTAGCTATCTAGCACCCTGTCAATTAATAGTTATTCGAGACTTACTGTGTCAAATTTTTCCCTTCTCCGCTAAGAGGAGAATCAAGCGCGCGCCCCGCGGCAGTGAGTGCGTCGAGCTGGAACTGTGGTTCTTGGCCCGTGGTGTACACCCGGGCGTGCTCGATCAAATGACTCATGCGGCCTAGCATCGCGCAACTCGACGATGAGGCCATGAAAGCACGTGAGGTTGTGGGACAGGGTTTTGACCCCGAGAGCCGTGTACAAAAAACGGGGTCAATTCGAGTGTGTCAAAAACAGTCGTAGTTGCACACGCCCATGTGCCTAGGTTTTCTTGGCTGCGCGCTGACGTGGGGTGTCTTCTTCGCAGGCAACGGCAACTCGCCGGCTTCCGTTAATGTTTCGTGGCTTTGTCAAGTTTTTGTGTGTCTTTGGTGCTTGGGTTCAAGGGGTCAGCGCAACGTTCGGTGAGTCGTTCTTGATGACGTTCGTAGCCGAAGGAGGAGCGCATGACTGGGCTGGCGGGCGAACCGGGCCGGGATATGCGCTCGCCAGCAATATTTTGACCGGGCCCGAAGTTGTGGTTGGGATGGAAAACGCATGGCTGCGCAATCACGATGTTAAGTTCGCTGATCGACTTCTTCTCGCTCTCGCCGCTGGCGACAATGCCGGAGGAGATAAAAGCGGGCGGCTACGGCGGACTTTCCGACATTGAGGTGGGCCTTCGCGTTGACGACCACGTCAACCCAGTCCCCGAGTTGAGCCGCTTGCTAGCAATTCATCATTTGCTTTTTGACTCCTCAAAGACCGAAGATCTCATTCCTTTTAGTGGAGAGCCGGCCGCGAGGCTTCGCGGTGCGCTGAATGCTCTGGGCTAGACCAACCCGGATGTGGAAAAAACATTGATTGAGTGTTCGGGTGTGGAAAACCTTGAGGAACGCATGGTTCCTGGTCTTCTTGACCCAGTGGTCCTGGCATATCTCGAAGAACGTGCAGGACTCGCAACGATCGTTGATCCGACTTAGAGTGGGTCAGTGACGATTCTCAGGCGCCTGATCGCACTTGTGTCAGCGATCGTTCTTGCGGGATTGATCGTTAGCCCTGCCGCCCAAGCTGCCGGTGAGCCGGAAACCCTCACAATTTCCGGTGGACCGACTTCGGCCACGGACCAGACCTCCGTTGAACTCGACGCGGATCTATCTTTGCCCAAACAATTTCCCGCACCAGCCATTGTTCTCGCCCACGGTTTCGGTGGCGACAAGACTGGTTCGGCAGAACAGGCCACAGCACTCGCATCAGCCGGCTTCGTGGTTCTGGCTTATTCGGCGCGAGGGTTTGGTGAGTCGACCGGATTGATCTCCGTGAACTCACCTGACTTCGAGGTCGCTGATGCTTCGCAGATCATCTATTATTTAGCAACACGGCCCGAAGTCGAACTTGATTCACCCGGTGACCCAAATATTGGTTTCGCTGGTGGTTCCTACGGTGGAGCACTTGCCCTACTCATTGCTGGATACGACAATCGCGTGGATGCACTCGCATCCGACGTCACGTGGAATGACTTAGAGAGTTCCTTATTCGGACAAAGCATTTCCGGTAGCGATGAACTTGGGGCGTATAAGAATTTATAGACTGGGTTCTTTTTCAGTCGTGGGTTGCTCACTCAAGATGGCAAGGTAACCAACTGTGGTCGGTTTAGCCCACAGTGGTGCGAGGCCTATGTTTCAATCAGCGCAAAGTGCGTCAAGGCGTCATCGTTGATGCCACCGTCGATCATTTGCTGCGTCTCGAAATAGTTTCGACAGCCTCTATGAACCCTGCCTGTGGTGAGGGAAGTTGCGGTTCAGGCGCCAGTTTGGCAACGCCTTACTGCCCTAGTAACTACTAGTTACTCTCTGGCCGCACGGAGGAATGATGGTTCACAATCTTCCAGCCGCCCCTTGTTTTTTCAAAAACAAAGGTGTACCTGGCGGGAGCGGTAACGGTTTCACCGTCAGTACCGGTGAAACTGAAGGTGTACAGGCCTGTGGCCCATGCCATATCTCCATCGCGATTTGAATCAAAGGACTGAGTAGTCACATCAAGATTGTCATTACAGGTGAGCCCGTCGAAGTACTTTGTAATTGCCTTCTTACCGACCACTTCATCGGTGAAAGTGGCAAGCAGAATGCCATTCTTTGTATATAGGGACGAAACCTTTATGCCCTGGCAATTCGCTTGCTCCACGGCGGAGACCCAAGTGTTGTAAGCACCACGGACAGAGTTTGAATTCGACGCAGCTTGCGCGGGGGAGGCTACGAAGAGTGATCCAGCTGCGATTCCGGCAATGCTAATGGTTGTTATTGTCTTTCGTAGTCTCATCATGTGAGGGAGGCTAACAAATCAGTGGGTCCTGTACGCCTCTGCCCCTCCCTTGTGAAAATTCCCTTCCCCGCTAGCAGCGCCAGTATCGCCCGGGTCGCGACTCTGCGATCCGCCCTGCACCACGCAGGGGAGTTGTCGATGGGTATCTGCACAGCGTCATAACAAACACAGCACAGCAGTACGGGAGGGCTGAGGGCAGCGATCGCACGTCGACTTGCTGCTGGAGGGCTGCACTGTCATTGTGCACGGCCGCACTGGTCAGGTCTTCCGAATCTACTCTCGATCCGACTGGAACAGACTGACAGTCGTAGGCGTCACCCACCTCCACAATCACGGAGCGTTGCGACGACCAGTTGAATCCACCGGGTGCGTAATGCAAACGATCGTTTCTAACTCGTCAGTCCTTGGGGTAGCTGGCGGCGTGGTCACCAGACGTTGGGCCATGAGGGTCGGTGGGTACATGGCAGCAGTCGGGGGGTTTGCTGGCGCGGCGGTGGCGTGTCATGGCCGCTGCTAACACTATCGCGGTTAGTGCGATGGCTGTGGTCGTGACGATGCTGGTTTGGTGGCTGCTGACCCAGGTCGCGATATCGGCTGCGATCTGGGTGGTCGCCGTTACCACCGGGTTGCGGGTGTCACTGCCGGTGATGACTGGCAGCCAGTAAACGATCATGTAAATGCCCGCGGCAATCAGGAAGGCTCCCACGATGCGGGGAGCCCAGTGGCTCACACCGCGCAGTCGCTGGGCGAGCAGCGCGTTAGCGGCACCGGTGGTGGCGCCTAGGAGTAGCAGGATGGTTGCCGCTCCTAGTGCGTAGGCGAGGAACACGGCGCCGATGGTTGCGCTGCTGTCGGCAGCGAGTGCCTGCCCGATGAGGGCTAGGAGAATTCCGAAGGTGCAGGACAGCGATGCTAGCGCATAGCCCACTCCAAACATGATGAGGCGCGAGGCGCCCCGGCTGTCAGCCCGAGGTGTGGCGATGGTGGGCAGGAAGGCGGGCATACGCCAGCCGAAAACCATCGCCAGTCCAACTCCGGCGAGTACAACTCCTAGCCCTACTCCGATCCAGGGTGCGGCTTGAACGACGCCACGTAACCCAAACGTGATCAATAACCCAAACACGATGAGGGCTCCGGTGAATCCGATCGTGACCAGTAGTCCCGCGGACAGGCCCCGCAACAGTCGGCTGCTCGCTGATGGTGTCGGGCCTTCGCCGGGTCGGGTCGCGGCGAGGGCGAAGAAGCCGGGCAGCAGTGCGAAGCCGCATGGGTTCAGCGGTGCCAGCAGTCCGGTACCAAAGGCCAGGATGACGAGCCCATTCACACACTGGCCTGTCTGAGCGCGTTCATCATTGTTTCGGTGCTGGGTTCAACTGCTTGCAACACAACGTGACCAGTTTTGTCGGTGACCACGACGATGCTCAGTGCCTTGACGCTGAACGCCTGAACGATAGCGCCCCCATCTTCGACACCAACCAAAGCCGGATTGCCGATGTACTCAAGGAAAGCATCCTGGGTTGCGGGGTCTTCACCCGCGACGTTGACCGCGATGTAGTCGGCTTCGGGAAAGGTTGTCGAGATGGAGGAGATTCGTTTGGTGACATCCACGCAGGCACCGCACTCCACTGAGTAGAAGATCAGAAGGGTGGGTTTCCCGCTGGCTGGCAGCGTGATGGGCGCACCCGCCAGTGTCTGGGTTGAAATCGGGGAAACAGGCGCACCCGAAGCAGATGAGGCAGGTGAATCAGGTGAGGCAGGTGAACCCGTGGTAGCGGCGCATCCGGTAAGTAGAGACACTGCGATCAGCGCAGTGGCCACCACTGCGGCGCGGTGGGATCGAAGTGTTGTTGTGGTGGTTACGTGGTGGGTCATTTCAGATTCCTCTCATCTGTGTGTTAGCGCTGACCGTGGGGTCTTCTTCTGTGGTTGCACTGCCAGGGTCGACGCAGCAGTCGGGCTTTCCCGCACCAGTGCGGCGCCTAGCTGCTCGGCGTATGGCGAAGACACCTGTCGCGAGCATGAGGGTTATGCCGGCACCGATGAGCCACGGATTTCCCAGGACACCACCTAAGACGCCGAGGGTACCCCCGGCAATCACGATGGGGAGAACAGCGCAGCATAGCGCTAGGAGCAGCCCGCCGCCGAGGACTGCGAGCATGGGGCCAGCGCCGGAGAGTTGCTTCTTCTCATTGTTCATCGCGCGTCACGAGTCTGGGTCGGCGTTGCGGCCGGGATGCGGGGGCAGCAGTCCAGTGTGGTTGTGTTGTCTGCGGCCAGGGACCGGGCCAGCATGATCAGATCTTTGATGCGGGGGTCGCCAATGGAGTACTGCAGTTTGTGCCCGTCTCGGCGGGCGCTGACGTAACCGCAATCGACTAGGCATGAGAGGTGAACGGACACGCGGGGTTGGGAGATTTCGGCGTGCTCAACGCAGTCGGCGGTGGTGCGTTCACCGCCTAAGATGAAC
>JBDNFH010000080.1:0-34490 GCA_041689915.1 Candidatus Nanopelagicales bacterium
CCACTCCGGCCCCGGCTAGTCCGGCCCCTGCCAGTCCAGTTGCTGTCGCCGAGGCACCGACGACTCCGAGGGCATCTACCATCCCACCGATTTTCCTGCGAGCGTTACCGCCGGTGGGGGAATGCACCGCAAGCCTTGGCGGCGTGACCACTTCAATTGTGGTCACACGGGATCAACTGGACGGTTGGATCAAACTCTCCAGCGCCAATCAGGGGATCGCTGTGAGTCCGATGACTCCCGAGGGACGCAAACTCTCACTGAGTTCTGATGGCACTGCGATGCTCGATGCCGGTGGCGACGTCGCGTCATGGGGACCCGGTTTCGTCCCGGGCTCTGCCGTCGAATTTCATCTGTTGAGTGGGACCTCGGCCACTTACTTGGGAAGCCTGGACGTGTTCAGTGATGGCACGTATAAGGGTACTGTCCCCATCCCTAGTGGCCAGGCACCTGGCACTTACACACTACAGGTGAACGGCTGGACAGCAGATACCCGTCTGCGTGCTAAGGAAACCATGGTCCTCTCCCTGTCCATCCTCGCCAACATCTCTAATCCCAACGCCAATCCCGGCGTTAAGGGGAAGACCGCGCGCGGGATTGTCTCCTTCAACGCCTACTCGGCCAAGCTAACGAAGTCCGTGGCTCGCCGTCTCGACGCTGTTATCAAACGGATACCAAACAAGTCAAACAACCTCGTTCGCGTCATCGGCGTCGTTGAGCGCGGTTCGGGTGCCCGCGCGAATGCGCTGGCGAAGGCACGAACCAAGTCCGTGGCTCGCTACCTACTGTCACAAGGTGTCAGCGGGAAGTACGTTCTGAAAACCGTCACCAACACTTCAGGTAAGGGTTCATCCGGGAAACGCACGAAAGTGCGGATCATTCCCAACAGGGGGACATGACCGAACCCATCTAAAGGATCCGATCCAGTCAACGGTATCGCAGTGGAAACGCGTCACTCTCACTCTGTCAAGGAGCCCACGATTCCAGGCTCTTTTGCCTGTGCGACGGCATTGCAACATTAAAAAAACTCACAAGCAACGTGACCAGAGAAACACCGCGAAGGTGTCGTCGTTTCTGACATTGCGACTTGACTTTTGGAGTCCACCAAAAAAGGGATTTAATTAAACACCCGATCACGGATTACGTCAACTAGTGAGATCCAATCGTCATGGTTGTACTTGATGCCTGATACGTCGCTGTACCTGTCCCAGCGAGTAAGCCGAAATCATTGCCACGCCGAAAGAACCGCTCACTTGGTAGTTTGACGAGCCGTGCTACCATCAAAAAGAGATGAATGTAGTAGTTAACATGAACAATTAGGGGCGAATAGCTTACGTATCCACACTTCACTTGGACCCCCCTGAAGAAAATTTGGACCCCCCTGAAGAAAATGTTGGCTGGCATCACAACATTACTGCTGGCCATCGGATTGCTGTCGGTTCCTTCGCCGGCACACGCGTTTGCTAACCCGGAAACCGTTAATTTGGGCAGCGCCGGAATTTACTCGATCCTGGGTGGGACAGGCGTGACCAACAGCAGTGGCGCGACCACTCTCAGTGGCGATCTCGGGTTGAGTCCCAGCGGCGCTATCGCCATCACCGGATCTCTCACCGTTAGCGGCGCCACCCACGACAAGGATGCGGCGGCGGCCCAGGCGCAAACCGACACGCTGACCGCCTACAACAATGCCGCTGGTCGCACTGCGGACAGTGTCTTCGCGGGAGACAACAACGGGCGAACGTACACCGCAGGCGTTTACTACTCGGGTGGAGCGTTCGCGCTGACTGGGACTATGACCCTAGATGGTGGGGGTAATCCGGACGCGGTGTTCATCTTCAATGTTGACGCAGCCCTGAATACTGCCGCGGCCAGCACCGTCAGCCTGATCAACGGTGCTCAGCCGGGCAATGTCTTCTGGCGGGTCCTCGGTGCCGCGGGGACGGGCGCATCCTCCAACTTCTCGGGAACGATCCTGGCGGCTGGCGCCGTTACGCTGGGTGCGGGTTCTTCCCTCAACGGCCGTGCGTTGTCTACCGGCGCGGTCACGCTGGCCAGCAATACCATCACGACTCCTACTCCGGTTACTACTTCTGCACCCACCGTGCCGGGGGCACCCACGAGTGTGAGCGCTGTCGCAGGCGATACCCAGGCCACGGTGTCATGGACGGCGCCGGCCAGTAACGGTGGTTCGGCCATCACCGGGTACACGGTCACCTCCTCCGGCCGGCAAAGCGCCACGACGACCGGGGCCACGACGGCCACACTGACCGGGTTGACCAACGGCACCGCCTACACGTTCACCGTCACAGCAACCAATGCGATCGGCACTTCGACCGCTTCGACCGCCACTACCCCTGTCTTCTTCCCAATACCGTTGCCGCCGGTGGGTCGAGCCACGGCCTCCCTCGACGGTGAGGCTATTCCGGTTACATTCACGGAGAACCGACCCAATGACACAGTCACTCTTACCGGCAGCGATGCCCAGGTCATTTTGGGGCCGCAGTCCAACGCAGAAGCCAAGCAAGCGCTGGGTTCCGATGGAACCCCCAATCTCATTTCTGGCGGCGTCTTCGAGTTGATCGGTCATGGATTCGTGCCCGACACTACGGTCGATTTCTATCTCATCAGCAGCAGCGTGGCCACCTTCTTACAGAGCCTGGACGTGTCCGGTGATGGCTCGTACACAGGATCCGTCCGAATACCCAGTGACCTTGCGCACGGCACCTACACGCTTCAATTGAACGGCCTGGTGAACGACACCCGGCAGGGCGCCGCCGTGGCGCGCGTCCTGTCCATCTCTATCCTCGTCAGAGTCAACAAGCCCGCCGCTAAGAAGAAGACCGTCCAAACAATTGTTCATTTCCAGGGCACCTCGACCAAACTGACAGAGCCCGCGAAGCGCCAACTAGATGCTCTCGTCGATCGAGTACCGACCGGGTCGAACAACCTCATTAATCTTGATGGCTTTGTTGCACCGGTGGGTTCTTCCCGAAAAGCCGTTGCTCTGTCGAAGGCGCGAACCCAGTCTGTGGCGCGCTACCTCCGGTCAAAAGGTGTCAGCGGAAAGTACATTCTTAAACCGAACCGCAATGATTTGCAGGTCCTTTCCGATTACATTCTCGTCAAGATCAGCGTGCCTGCAAAAAAGCCCGCAAGGAAGCCGGCTGTTGAGCCCCACAAGCAAGCGGGACGCCAGGCTGGCGACTATCCATTTCAACGCCTACTCCGCCATGCTGACGAAGTCCGCGAAGCACGTCCGTGGTGCGCTACCTCCGGTCAAAAGGTGTCCGTGGAAAGTACATTCTCGAGGCAGGCGGCAACGCTTCGAGTGGCGCTCCGCCGGCGCAACGCGCGAAAGTAACGATTTATCCCAATCAGGGGACCTGACCGAACTCTTCTTTTTGGTTAAGACCAGTCAAGAGATTGCAGTGTCGCGGCAGATATGTGTCACGCGCGCCTTCTCGACAATCGAACACTTCAAGGCGCTCTGGCCCATGCAACGGTGTTGTTGTTTCTAACATTGCCACTCTGCTTTGAAATCAACCAGGAAAAAGAAAGTTGAGTTAATACTCGATCCAGTATTACGTCAATGAGTGCGACCCCGTCCTCATCGTTGTAATTGATGTCTGAAACATCGTTGATAACCTGTCCAAGTGGGTACGCCTGAACCATTACAGCACCAGCTCGCGGACTAAAGTCCACAGCCAACCAGCCACGGTTTTGTGATTCTCTGACTTAGCTCTTCAAGTGCACTACGAAAGCGAAGATTGCTACCAGCCATTCCCAGTGCACATGCTCGCAGAAATCGATTTGGGGCCAAAGCTGGGTCTTGGGTTGATCGGGTGACAAGCCGCAGGGCATCGATAAATTCTTCTTTGCTCTATGCGCTATTAAGAACGGTTTCAAGCGACTCAATACTTGCATCAACTAAAATGCTGAAACGCCGGGTCATGGCGGCTTCAATGAGTTCACTGAAATCCTTGAAGTGGTGATCCAAGGAACTTTTTGAAATTCCGGACTCCAACAGCACTTCATCTATATGCACCTTGTCGGGTCCCCCACCATCCATCATGGACATGCTGACGCAGATGAGGCGCTCTTTAGTTGCGTGTGGGCTCCTCGTCATACCAGGAGTCAATGCCGAACGAAAATGACATTTCCTTTTATCGCACCGGGAATTTAGATCTTGGTGCGGTGAAAGTTCGCAAATGAACGACTAGGTGTCGGTCCACGCTGTCCCTGGTACCGAGAGCCGTATTTCTCTGAGCCATAAGGGTGATCGGCTGGACTTGAAAGTCGGAACAAACACAACTGCCCGATTTTCATGCCGGGAAAAAGTTTGATGGGCAGCGTTGCAACGTTAGACAGTTCAAGGGTGACGTGACCGGAAAAACCTGGGTCAATAAAACCCGCCGTTGAGTGGGTCAACAATCCAAGGCGGCCAAGGGAGGACTTCCCTTCAAGCCGGCCGGCAATGTCGTCCGGGAGTGAAACGACTTCAAGGGTTGAGCCAAGAACGAATTCGCCGGGATGCAAAATAAACGGGGCGTCACCTTCTGGCTCAACGAGGCGCGTGAGATCTGCTTGCTCAATACTGGGATCAATATGTGGATAGCGGTGGTTCTCAAAAACCCGAAACCACCGATCCAGGCGCACGTCAATACTTGAGGGCTGAATCATTTCGGGGTCAAATGGCTCAATAGCCACGCGTTGATTGTCGATTTCGGTCAATAGGTCCCGATCGGATAACAGCACGGGGGAAGGCTACCGGTTTTGATTAGCCGGCGCGCCGATAGGCACCGGGTGTGAGACCCAAAACCTTGCGAAATTGGCGGGTAAATGAACTTTGGTCGTAAAATCCGCATTCAGCTGCAACATCTCCCATGGACATTGACGTTTGAGTAATCAGGAAGACCGCATGCTCGAGCCGAAGCCGTTGCAAGAGTTGCTGGGGAGGTAGCCCCAGCGTCCGTCGGGCCAACCGCTCTAGTGATGTTGATGACACCCCTGCAATCTCGGCCATCTGGGCGACTCGCCATGGCAGATCAATCCGCTCCCTGATTGCGGTAATGACTCGGGCCAGCCCAGCGTGGGCACTATTAACTTGGGAATGCAGGTCAACGGAAAGGACCGCGATGCCCAGTGATGCACCCGTGTCAGAGCGAATCACCGACTTACTCGTTACATACCAACCTAGTTGTCCGTCGACCCTCACAATTAGCTCCAGGTGGTTCTGAAGAGGCCTACCCGTTTTTAGTACCAATTCATCTTGTTGCAAATAGGAGTCAGCGAGTTCGTCACCAAAGAGCTCACGAACGATTCGTCCGAGGACTTCGCTCGACTTGAGTCCCAATCGAGCACAAAACCCCTCGTTGACATAGACATGGCGGTCGTCTAGGTCCTTAATCGAACCCATGACCTGCGGGACGCCATCAACTAATTGCCGGAAAAGAACGACCGATTTGTTTTGTATTAATTCGACATCCACGTGCATACTCTTACACAAGACAGAGCCCACTGCCCAGTACTTGGATAGTGGCATGAGAACTGTGAGTAATTTGCCCAGCGACGACGTGCTAATTGACCTTGCCCAAGCCCGCGCTTTGGCCTTGCTGGAAGCATCCCTTGCAGATACTTCACGTAAGGAGGCCGCCTCAGCTGCCCGCCTGTCTAAATTACTCGCTGACGAGCAGGGCCGTGACCTGCTCTTGGATCTCACCGACCAGGTCTTGCGAATCCGCAAAGCAAAGCGGTCTGCGCGCAGATTGCACGACCTCACCGCCATGGGTGTGCCGGCATCCCTTGGTGGTCTTGATCGATTTGGTCTGGCAATGCTGGGCAAGGTCGCACAACTTATTCCAAGAATTACCGAGAAGGCGGTTGACTGGCGAATCTCAAAAGACACCGCCGGAGTGATCCTGCCTTCCGAAGACCCGGCATTTAGTAAGTACGCGAATAGCAGGAAAGCAGATGGCTTCAATCTCAATATCAATGTGTTGGGTGAAGCGATTTTGGGAGACGACGAAGCGACAAAGCGAACCGATTCAGTTCGTAGTCGGATTTTGCGTTCCGATGTCAACTACGTGTCGGTGAAAATCTCGGCCTTGTGCGCGAACCTCGACGTCCTTGCAAAAAAAGAATCACTCGCGCGCATTGAAGACCGCCTCTCTGATCTTTACCGTGCGGCCGCATCAACAACACCGCCAACATTTGTCAACCTCGACATGGAAGAGTTCCGTGATCTTGAACTCTCGGTTGAGGCATTCATGCACGTACTTTCCAAGCCAGAGTTTGTGCAGTTACGCGCTGGCATTGTTTTGCAGGCTTACATACCTGACAGTCACGACGCTCTCTCAACGTTAATTGACTGGGCCAATGAGCGTTACCGCAAAGGTGGTGCTCCCATCAAGATTCGCCTGGTTAAAGGCGCGAACCTTGCGATGGAAGCTGTGGAAGCGGAACTACATGATTGGCCGCAAGCACCGTACCCAACTAAGCACAATGTTGATGCGTCCTACAAAGCAATGCTGGAAACCGCACTCACCAAAGCAGACCGCGGCGCCGTACGTCTGGGTATTGCCAGTCACAACCTGTTTGAAGTTGCTTGGGCATTGACGCTGCGGGATCAACTGGGTGTGCACGACATGATGGAAATAGAGATGCTCGAAGGGATGGCACCACCACAATCACGTGCGGTGCGAAATGACGCCGGCGAACTGCTCCTGTACTCACCTGTCGTTGCAAAAGAAGATCGCGATGCGTCAATCGCGTACCTCTCACGTCGACTCGACGAAAACTCCGCGCCGGAAAACTTCCTGAGTGCCCTCTTTGACATCACACCCGGTTCGCCTGAATGGGACCGTCAGTCAGAGTGGTTCCGAAACTCCGTGCGCGAGCGTCACACTGTCACCCGTAAGTCACGCCGAATCCAAAATCGCAACAACGAAACTTTTCGTTACGCGGTTGACGGCAGCTTCCACCCAAGTCCTGACACCGACTTCACTCTCCCCGCTAACCGCGAGTGGGTCACTAAAGCATTTAATGAAACCTCGTTGCCACAGGTCACCGTCATTGATTCAATTCCAGAGATCGACCAAGCAATCGAGCGCGCTCACGCCGCTCAAAAAGAGTGGGCAAATACTTCTTGGGCTGTACGCCGAGTGGTGCTTGCGCAGGTCGCAGAAGTAATGGAGGCCCACCGCGGTGAAACCCTGGCAATCATGGCCAAGAGCGTTGGGAAAACCCCACGTGAGGGAGACCCAGAAATCTCCGAAGCAATCGACTTCGCAAACTACGCAGCTCACTCGACACTCGCGCACGAGCAGTTCATTGCACGCGGCCTGACCTGGGAACCCCACCGCCTCGTTCTCGTTGCTGGACCATGGAACTTCCCGGCAGCTATTCCCAATAATGGCCTTGTAAGCGCAATTGCCGCTGGCAGCGCCGCCATTCTCAAGCCAGCGCCTGAAGCTCGCGAGGTTGCAGCAGCATTAGTTGACCAATTGCACGAAGCTGGCGTTCCACAAGGCCTGGTGCAACTTGTCTGCACACCTGACAACGAAGTGGGGACCCACCTGGTTACTCACCCAGGTGTTGACATGGTCATGCTCACCGGGTCCATTGACACCGCTCGAATGTTCCAAAGCTGGAAACCGTCCATACATCTCAATGCCGAAACCAGTGGCAAGAACGCCATGGTAATTACAGCCGCAGCAGATATCGATCAAGCCATTAAGGAACTCGTAAAATCAGCATTTGGTCATGCCGGGCAAAAATGCTCCGCTGCGAGTTTGGCAGTCATTGAAGCCTCCGTTTATGACGATCCAACCTTCCACCCACGTTTGGCGGACGCTGTTCGTTCACTCGCAGTCGGCGAGGCAACTGACTTCAACAATATTGTTGGCCCGGTTATTAACCCGCCAACCGGCAACTTGTTGCGTGCACTCACGTCTCTTGAACAAGGTGAGACGTGGCTCGTTGAACCGATCAAGATTGATGACTCAACGTACACACCTGGCGTGCGCAAGGGTGTGAAACCAAACTCCTGGTTCCACCTCACCGAATGTTTTGGTCCGGTCTTGGGTTTAATGCGTGCCAATGATTTGGCCCACGCCCTTGAACTCCAGAATGCAACAGAATACGGGCTCACCGGCGGTATTCAGTCCCTTGATCCCAAGGAAATTGAGTACTGGCTCAGTAACGTGCAAGTCGGTAATGCCTATGTCAACCGCCATATCACCGGTGCAATTGTGCAGCGTCAACCATTTGGTGGCTGGAAAAAGTCAAGTATCGGTCCAGGGCTTAAACCCGGTGGCCCCAATCACCTTTCAGGCTACGGAAATTGGACGGCGCAAAACCTCAACGTTGATGCAGCCGTCGCCGACTACGCGAATGAATGGAATGACTACTTTACCCAAGAACAAGATCCAACCGGTCTCAAGAGTGAAGCGAATATTTTGCGCTATTTCCCAATTGACAAAGTATTTGCTCGCTGCAGTGATCCCACGGCACCTGAAATCGATCTCCTTCGTGCAGCATCAAGGGTCACCGGTGTTCCGCTAGAAATCTCAGTTCGCAGTGACGAGTCTGAAGCAGCACTTGGTCACCGCATGTCGCGTTCCCGTGGAGAGGTGAGATTGCGGGTGCTTGCTCCCACATCCGACAAATTATTCGAACTCGCTCATAAAACGGGCGTCACAGTGGACACCGCTCCGGTAACCGGAAGTGGTCGCCTTGAACTCACGCATTGGATCAAGGAACAGGCAATCTCCCGCACCATGCACCGCTACGGTCGACTACTCAACCAATCCTGAAAGATCGGGTGGAATGTCGGCCGAACATTCCACGAGTGCGGCAAGTGGAACCGAATCAAGTGCCGCAACATTTGTTGCAGAAAGCAGAACGGGTGACTTAACACCGGCTTCGTAGGACTGCAACCAACGCCCCGCGCACATACCCCAGCGATCACCCGGAACCAAACCAGGAAAGCCGTATTGCGGCATCGGCGTGATCAGATCATTACCGACTGATCGCTGGTGTTCCAAGAATTCGGCACTGACAACCGCGCAAACGGTATGTGAACCAAAGTCTTGCGCACTTGTGTTGGTGTAACCGTCTCGAAAGTAGCCCGTTAACGGTTCCATGCTGCACACTTCAAGCGCCTCACCGTTGACATTGCGTTGTTGGGAATTTGTATCCATGTGCTCAAGGTACCCAGTGCGGGTGTTGACCGCACGCCATCAGCGCCTATTAGACTCAGGTCCCCGGTTAACAATCCGGTACGCGGGTGTAGCTCAGTGGTAGAGCGCTAGCTTCCCAAGCTAGATATGCGGGTCCGATTCCCGTCACCCGCTCTGGAGGGGTTAGCGTGTTTGGTTTGAGTTGATTAGCGCGTTGGGGGGCCACGATTAGCACGTTTAGAGGACAGAAAAAAGCCAGGTAGAGGTTTTTAAGACTCTACCTGGCTTTCTTGTTTAGTTTTTAGGTTAAGCGGCGTCGGCTTCTTCCTCCATGTAAGGGTTGGCCAGGGTTGGGTGACTGATTGGGTGTTTTTGTTCTTCCGCCCAGAGCGCTAACTTTCGGACGTTTATTTCAGCAAACATTGTTGTTAGGACCACAGTTGAGAGCCCAAATCCTCTGAAGTCGAATGTGTTCCGGTCAAGTCGGAAGGCTGATTTCGCATACCCGAATACGCGTTCGATGCTGGATCGGAGTTTGTAGAGTTCACGCCATTCGTCGCTGCCCCAGTAAATATTTTGGTGATTTCTGAATGCGGATTTTTGTTCAGGGGTTTCGATTTTGAGTGTGAATGATTCATTTTCGGCGATGCAGCATGCGGGTAGGTTGGGTCCTTGTGGTGGGTTTTGGATGAATGTACGTCCTTGGCTGTTACCGGTGTCGAGGTTTTTCTGACCACGAAGGGTGCAGGACACTTTCCCCATTAAGGCTGGGCAAATGTATCAAGCTTTGTTGTCCTTCATTTTGGTGTGTACCCCCATGGCGTAGAGGAATCGTTGGGAGGTTAGCCGGCGGAACGCCACGACTTCTTCTGCTCCGGCTTGTGGGCCTAGTGCTGGGATGGTTCGGGAGTTCAGGTGGGGTGGCTGGGCAGTGGGGCCATGCAGCCGCAATTTTCATGCCGTCGAAGTCTTTGAACTTTTGCTGGTTGCCCCTCATATCGTTCACTGGGTTGATGCCGCGTTCGTTCAGGGCTGTAAACCAAGGGAGTGCCCCCGGTTTGGTTGACATCAATCTGTAGCGTTTTGCGCTGCTGGAAGGATGTCTGTTATGCCTCGTGCTTATCCGGAAGAGTTCCGGAGAGGGTGTCAGATGTGGTTGAGATCGCGCGGAGAAATGAAACCCCTACAGGCCACACAGGGAAACGACTGGGAATGCCGATCTGAAGTGGCCCGCGACGTACCCGTCAACCGGCACGCCTGGGCGACGCTCACCTCCACGGCGAGCAGGCCGGTGAATGCCTCGTGCAAAAGTTCCTCTGCGGTTCTCATTTCTGCCCCGTCTCGAGGCGGCTCAAGGTGTTGCTCTCGGAGAGCATCTCCAAGAGCCCTTGCACTTTCCCCATCACATCTAGGGCGGCCTGTGTCCGAAACGGAACTAATCAACCTAATCGACGACGGGCCAGCTGACCGGGACCGTATCAATTGGTAGGGGTCATCGGGTCCAGACGAGACTCACATGATACGCTTAGGTTTATCATTTGATTAACTTGAAGGGTTGTGGTGAGTGTGGGTTTCAACATTAAAGCAACACTAGACACCCCTGCCGTCACTTCACCGGCGCACACGAACGCGTCTCTCGCCCCACTGGATTTCTCGTCCACGATCACACGAACGGAATTCACCCCCACGGCTGTTCAAGGACTGTTCGGGTTGTCGACCCAATGGTCGTTAACAGTTGACGACATGTGTGCTTTACTCGGGTTTTCCGTGTCCCCCGCGACAGTGAACCGGTGGAAAACAACCACACCGGTGGAACTCAACATGGACCAGTTAACCCGAATTTCACGCCTGATCAACATTTTTAGGACAGCGACAATCATTTACGACACAAACTCGCCTGTGTGGCTTCGAACCCCTGATTTGGGCCCCGTGATGGGAGGCCGAACCCCCCTGGTTTTCATGAAAGAAACCGGCATGGACGGGATCCGTTGGATTCAGGAAGACCTCGAAACCATGCGCGGCGGTTGGTGAAAACCGGCCCCACCCGAGGGAATCAGCCACCACCAGGATTCAACGGGCGACTCATTACCGCAACCACCACAATCCGCCTAGTGGACGCATCCTTCGATAACGAACCAGTGTTAACGCTCCTCACCCAAACCGCTAACGAACCCGAAGAAACCACCGACCCTGTTGCTCAAGCGAAACAACTCAGCAACCTGGACCGTTTCGCTCAAGCAACAAACCCCAGAGTGCTGGCCGAACACGGACGAAACATACAAACACCAGCCGGCACCCTCACACGCAACAACGCGATGTACCGCAACGTCATCAACTCGGCGTTCACCAACCCGGCAGGAGCCAGCGAAGGCGGCGCGCGTTTTAACCACAACTATCAAGGAACCTGGTACGCCAGCGAAAACATCACGACAGCATCAGCGGAAGTACAACACCACCGGCACACCCGGCTACGCACCCGAACCCCCACCCTTCCAGCGACACAGTTCACGTACAAAGCCTGGTCTGCTGATTTCCACGACATTCACTTAGCAACACTCAACAAAAACAGTATGAAACATTTCGGCGATAACTACATCGAATCGCAACGGTACGCTGACCTTGTCAGAAACGCTGACCTCCAAGGAATCATGTACCCATCCGCGCGAGGCAACGGCAACAACATCGCATGTTTCCAGGCCGACCTTGTCAGAAACGTTCACCCTGCAGGGCAAATCACAATGCAATGGGACCCGGCCCCGCAAACAATTACGGTCCCCACACACGGGTAGTTCTGTCGTGTCGTCCACCCGGCCCTAAAGAGGCCAGGATTCCTCACGCAAAATTGTTGAATTTTTGAACCGCTCACTTGTTATAAACACGCCATGGAACTTCTGTTAACTGACCCGGAACTGAAACTCATCGTCGCTAGTTTGGGGCCGTCACCGTTTAAGGAACGGTTAACGAAAGACCCCGACGGGGTAACAGCGTCCCTAGCGCGCGCGAACGACAGAGACTATCTCTGAATCGAAGTCGGGCGGCGGCTCTCCCTTGCTTGAGCTAGCTGAGTGTCAACGATCATCCAAAATCAGGCCAAAAACGCCAAGTTGGTTTCAAGCGGTCATTGCAATAGCGGATGATTGTGAAAAGCTAGCAGTGGTTCGAATAGTTCTGCCGGTGTCTTGTCGATCACGGTCAGTCAGGGGCGACGCGAACAAAGCGGTAACACACGTGATCGGCAAGACATTGAACGCAAAATTCGACACCTGGAGTGCGAGGCAAGCAAGTACCGTGAAGGAACACACAGGAACGATTTGAAGCCCCCTAAGCTGAATTACACAATGGTCTTCGAACGAGAAGCAACAGCACAGAAGTATGTATAGGTGTGGCAGCAGTCACGCACGGGAAACCTTGTGCTTTCCAGGGGAGCGAACACCGGGATATGTGCCTTACAAAATTCTCCTCCGTCCCAGAACTTCGCCATACCGACCCCGTTACCCTAGATTCTCGCCCCCATGTGAACGGCTCCTCCGCCCTAAATACCAACGAATCATGTCCGTTTTACCCGTTTTCACTGTATATGTAGAAAAGGTCACTGACACATCGTTTCAGGCAGCATTAAACACCTGAAACAGCCAAATCCCCTCACAAAAACCCTTTGTGGAAATTCCTGTGAAAAAACGCGTGGAAAAAAGGTGGCGGGTCAGAACCCGCGCCTGTGGAGAATTTCAAGTGGACAGTCCTTACCGTCCAAATGCCCTCACGAATTGTCAAACACGCTAACCCCTCCTCTGGTTGGCGTCCTCGATGGTTATAACTTATAACGCTGCCTCCACTTGTAATACTAAGCAGGCGAAACCACGACCCCCGGCAAGCCAACTCCACGGTTAAGCCTTTACCGAGGTGTTCATCCATACGCTGCAAAAGCCGGACTACATCTTCCGCGAATGATGCTTCTTACTGGTCATAGCAACCGAGTCTTCCCACCGAGAATGAGTGAACTAAGACTCTCAAATTACATTGATATGACCCCCTGCAAGGGGTCACGCCAGTAGAGATTCGACTATCTGGAGCGTAAGTGTGTGACTATTTGTAGTGTAGAAAGGCGACCGTCTGGAGCGTAGGAATCTGATTGGGTGTAGCGTGCCACGTTATGAGCAGCGCATCTGTGAGAGCGGCCTACCGTCGCAGAATCATCGACGACGAATTGGATGAGCTCTTCGCGGGCCTACCGGCGATCAGCATCGACGGCCCCAAGGGTGTCGGCAAGACCGCAACCGCAACTCAGCGAGCGGTCACCGTGCGTCGTCTCGATGACCCAGCCACCCTCGAGGTCACCCTCGCCGACCCCCAGAGCCTCACTAATGCACCCGAGCCGATCCTGATCGACGAGTGGCAGAGATGGCAGCCATCGTGGGACCTGGTTCGGCGCGCTGTCGACGATCGGCCCACGCCAGGAAGGTTCCTCCTCACTGGATCGGCGTCCCCGCAGACCCCGCAAACCCACTCCGGCGCCGGTCGGATTATCACGCTGCGGATGCGGCCCCTGAGCCTGGCCGAGCGTGAGGTCGCGTCACCCACCGTCTCGCTCGCTCGGCTCCTTGCGGGCACCGACCCAATCCATGGGGAGACGACGATCGGACTACGGGACTATACCGAGGAGATCGTGCGCGGCGGCTTCCCCGGGATGCGCTCGCGGTCCCCCCGGGTCCAACGCAGCCAACTCGCGGGATACGTCAGTCGGATCGTCGATCGAGACTTCATTGAGGCTGGTCAGCAGGTGCGCAACCCGCAGGGCTTGCTTAGGTGGATGACCGCATACGCAGCGGCGACCGGCACAACGACGTCGTTGGAGAAGATCCGCGACGCCGCTACGGCAGGGGACGGGGGGACTCCAGCACGCTCGACAATCAAGATCTACCGCGAGGTACTGGAACGGATCTGGATCGCCGACCCCTTACCCGGCTACGCGCCGACGATGTCGCGCCTAAACCGCCTGACGACCTCACCGAAGTGGTACCTGGCGGACCCTGCTCTCGCCGTGTCGTTGCTCAACGTGACCGCCGAAAAGCTTCTCGCCGGAGGTGCCGGCTCGGTTACCATCCCCTCCGACGGCACGCTGCTCGGGGCACTGTTCGAGTCCCTCGTCGCATTGAACCTGCGCGTATACGCGCAAGCCGCCGAGGCGACCGTGGCACACCTGCGCACCAAGACCGGTGACCATGAAGTCGATTTCTTAGTCGAGGGGCATGACGGGCGAACCGTGGCGATCGAGGTCAAGCTCGCCCAGACACCTAATGACCGCGACGTCCGCCACCTTCTGTGGTTGCAGGCCGAGCTCGGCGAGCGCCTCGCCGACATGGTTGTTCTAACGACCGGGACGCAGGCCTACCGCCGCAAGGACGGCGTCGCCGTCGTGCCAGTCGCGCTACTTGGCCCCTGAATTCATCGCAGGTGTCGGGCTGCCCCACCCACCCACGGATGGGTCACAAGAGCCGAAAACACAATCTCTCACCAACACGCTGCACACATGATGTCCAGCCCGATGCTCATCCGGCCGCCAGTTCGCTGCTACCGGCCGAGCCGCACGATCTCGATCGCGAGCTCGACCAGCGTGCAGGCCCGGCGCACGAGAGGCTCCGCTTTGGCTGCGGTGGTCAGATCCGTGCCGTACTCAACATCACCCTTGACAGCAACCAGGCCTCGCAATGCCTTCTCAGCCGTAGCGGCGTCGGGTCGCTGGCCCAGCGCTTGGCGGAGTTCCTTCGCTGCGGTGGCGTGATTCTTGCCTTTGCTCGTGGAACCGGTAAGCACAGTGACGATGGCGTCCTTCGCGCTGATACCGGCATGAATCGAGTCACCAGCGGCAGCCGTGTAGCGCTCGGCGGCACGGTTGGCTTCTGCGGATGCTAAGTATTCCTCGGCCTTCTTGAGGAAGCTCTTAGCGTGATTACGTTGTTCGGCCGTCGCCACTACGCAGCTCCTCGCTCGCCCTGCGGCTTGCTCCCGACCAGGGCCACACCGTCGCGGAGGATGTCGCTGACCACCGGCTCGCCCACGGCGGCCAGTTGCGCGAACTCGACCCGGGTGAAGACGAGGACGTCACAGTCGTTGCCGAGTCGTGCGCGGACCACGTCCTCCAGCTCGGTACGCCTGTCCCAGCCTGGAGCGGCGATGACTGCGAGGTCGATGTCGCTTTCGGCGATGGCTTCGCCTCGCGCAATGGACCCGAAGAGCAGAACTGCCTCAACCTGAGGATCGACCACTTCGTTGATGGCGGACTTCAGAGCAGCCATCGGGTCGACAAGGGCACGCAAGGGAGCGATGCAGGCGTGGGCCTCGTTGATCGTGTGGACTCCGGCCCGCCCGACGGTACGAGTCTCCGCCAGCCCGAGTCTGGTGAGTGCCTTCAGCGCTTCCTGGACCGACCACAGACTGTAGTCGGCACCGACGATGCCGTGGATCGCTCGCCCGGTGAGTGGTGCACCGGTCCGCAGCAGCACGGAGAGGACGGCTCCGCGGGCGCCATGGATGACGCCGCCGAATGGTTCGCCGAAGAACATTGGTCAAGTGTAACAGTCATATGACTGGCTTGCCAATCACCCGTGATGATGTGTCGCCTGAGTCATGCGGATTCGCATTCTGGTCGAGCTGTGATTTGGCCAGGCACACATATGCACTGACGTGCGCCGATGTGTGTCGCTAAGGAGATGAGCCAGGCAAAGGCCATCCTCGATCGCGTAGACAACTCGGCGGTCACCCTTGCCGAATCGCCAGCGTCCATGCTCCCTCCATCCATCGCCGATAGGTGGAGAAAATGGGGTGGCTTGTGAATTCGTCGAATATCCGACGCTAAGGCTTTTGTGGCGTGTGGCGTTCGGTAACGATGGTTTGCAAGAGCCACAACCGCAGGTACTCGCCAACCCGCGTGTATGAGACCCCAGCATTCTCGAAAACTCTTCTTGAAACGTGGTTCTCGAACCGGTACGGTAGCAACGGGTTTCGAGAAGGAGTCGCAGATGAGCCGGTTCGATCGCATCACCCAAGCACCCGACGTGATGGGCGGGCGGGCGAGCGTGCATCCGTGGCATGCGCGTCACCGTCGGCATGATCGTGGGCCAGATCGGTGCTGGGCGCAGCGTCGATGACCTCCTAGAGGACTACCCCTATCTGGAACGAGAAGACATCTTCGCTGCGCTGCGCTACGCCGCGTGGCTTGCCCACAGGAGCGGGAAGTGGTGCTGGCCAGCGCATGAAACTGCTGGTCGACATGAACCTGTCCCCGCGCTGGGTCAAATTGTTCGCCGATGCTGGCATCGACTCGATTCACTGGTCTAGTGTCGGCGCGGCCACCGCCGCCGACCCCGAGATCATGGCTTTCGCCAGAATGCAGGATACGTGGTGCTCACCAACGACCTGGACTTCTCAGCGATCCTGGCCGTTAGCCATGGTGAGAAGCCGTCTGTTGTGCAGATCCGAGCCAGCAACCTCAACCCTTCAGCGATCGGAGCCCGGGTCATCGATGCAATCAGGCAAATGTCAGACGCGCTCGAATCCGGCGCGCTGATCACGATCGAACCCGGCCGCAACCTCGTGGGAGTGTTCCCGAACTCAGCCGCCCTACTACGCATCGCTGGCGCTGTTCTCGTCGAGCAGCACGACGAATGGGAAGCAGCCAACCACCCCTACTTCTTGCGAAGACTCCATGGCCGAACTCGCCGCCATGAACAACCCCATCGAGGAGGTGAACCTCATGCCCGAAATCACTGCTGCATAAACTGAACCAACTGACCCGTACGGTGTCGAGAAACTACACCACTCAGCGGGACGTGACCCGCGACACCGATGCTCGTCTCAAGTGTGCAATGACGACCACCCCACTGCCACACTGGCCCGTAGAGCCCTCGATGGAGCCACGAACGAAGTGGTCCGTGAGCAACTCGGGCACGGTGAGGGTTCCCGGCGAGGACGTCACCCACCAGCTCGTCGGCCACCTCGGCTTGGATCAGCTGTTCAAGGTCGTAAAGGTCTGCCTTGCGGACAGGTTCGCCGAGAATCTCACGTACTTCCGAAGTCAGCGCGTCGCGCTCCTCGTCGGTTGTGAGCGTCACGCCATATTCAGGCGCGAAGGCCATTACACCTTCGCGCGCAGCGGTGTTCCCTAACAAATCCAATCAAGGTATTACTCGCCGGCTTGTTCAATTGTTATCGGTCCTGCGCGAGCGGGTGACGGGGTTGGTCGCAACCGGTGAAGGTTCAATCGTCGCGCTCGGCGATGCCACAGTTTGAGACGAACTTTGCGGGATTGTTGCTTCGGCTCTTGATTTAGATGCACGCCACGTAGCGGTCGGGTGCGACACGTATGTATTGCGCCACTTCCCGCACCCGACATGCCGGGTCAAAAACCTCTCCCACAACGTCTCGTGGTTTCAGGGTCACATCGTCGAGTTATGCGACGCTAAGCCACACGGGGAAAGTGCGCAACTAATGCCCGGGTGTCCACCACAGAGCAAGATCTACAACTGCAATTCGATGCGCTTACTGCCGCGGGGTGTGTAAGGGTCTCTTGCCGCTCGCAGGTGTGGCAGGCTGGGTTCATGACACGGGAGATTAAGTTCATCGAAAATCTATTGAGCGATGGAAATGCTCGGACGCTTGCCGAGATTGACACCGCCGTAGTTGTAGCCGGTTTTGGATCAAAGACGTCAAACGGCCTGGAACTTCTTATTGAATCGATTCTCGATTCAGTTCCCCTGCCAGGTGATCGGTGGGTGCGCAGTGTTTGCACTTTTTCGGGTCGTTATTTCACGCACTACTTATCCGTAACAGAGCAGACCAGCGACATTTTGCGCAGTGAACCAGACCTCTCTGTATTCATAGGTGCGTGCCTTGGCGAAGGAGTCACCTTCCAAGGCGAACCAGTGGATCTTCTGGACAGTACTTTTGATCCTGACTCATTTACCCAAGCAGGTTTCTCGCCTGCCGAAGAAACTTTCGCATTACAACTCCCGCTAGGAGCGCTTGAGCACCTGGTCGCTGATTCGTTAATTGCCCTGAGTGTTGAACGTGATGGTTCACTGACGATTGCACCACTTGAAGTAGACGTAGATTCTGATGTGGAAGTGATTTCCAAGGCGCTTCGTGCTGAGCTGACCAAATACGAATCGGAAGCACCCATTGAAACTGAGCAGTTATTGCTCTCGGCCTGTTGCGCTAACCCGGATCTTTTCCGTACTCCCGCTAAACCAGTGAGCGAGATTTTGATGCAAGCCGGGCTGACAACCCGCGGGTCATTCGTTTACTTCGATGACTTCGACTTTGTTGCTTGGGACCAGGCCAATGCCGTCCGGCGGTTGGTGTCTGGACACGGACTTGATGAAAGCGCAGCTCTTGCGGTGATATCACTCACCCAACTCGTTGATTCCTTTGCTCAGCAACTTAATGAAATGGAAGATCCGTCAGAGTTCGCAGCAATGTTGGATTCAGTGGCGCTGCCAGCCTCGCATGACGAAACAGTTCTCGCGCTTCGTCAACTCGCCGATCCGCGGGCCGCCAGGGCCCTATTGGACCAGTTCGTGGATTTCGAAGAATCCGCTTCGCTGCCTTTACTTCTCGCTGTTCGGTCCTGGCGCGAATGCGCACCACGAAATGCCTTGGCCGCACTCGGTTGGCTTGAGGGTAAAGCACTTGAACGACTGGGTGATACCGACGGGGCTGAGACGGTCTACGAATCAGCCGAGAGTGCCGACGGGGCGTGGTCACCCGTGCTCATGGAACTGGCACGTTATGCAAGTGATCGGGGAAATGCGGCGCGGGCAGTGTCACTGCTCGAGCGAGCTGGTGCTCCATCTGATGACGACCAACTCAATATTTTGAAACCCTTTGCTGCTGCGTCAGAGGTGTCAAATCGAAATGCACCGTGTTGGTGCGGATCTGGGCGGAAGGTGAAAGTGTGTCACCGATCCGCACCACCACTGCCCATGGAAGTGCGAGCCGCATGGCTGCACCTAAAAGCTGTCATCTACTTGTATGAAGGTCCTTACCACCGTGAGTTGTCCGACGTTGCCCATGAGCGCTCACGTTACTGGCCAGGAACGGAAGGCTACCTGAGCGGGCTGGGCGATCCGCTCGTTCACGATTCAATGCTCTGTGAGGGTGGTGTCTTTGCGGAGTTCCTACTTGATCGTGGCCATCTCTTGCCAGAGGACGAGTTCGAACTTGCTCAAAGGTGGGTTGATATTGAACGTTCAGTCTTTGACGTTGAAGAGGTCGTGCTCAACCAAGGCTTGTCCCTGCGCGATATCCGTTCCGGGGAACGGACCTGGGTGAGTGAACAAAAGGCCACACACTCCATTACGCCCGGCATGTTCATTGTCACTCGGTTGCTGCCCTGCGGAGAGGAGTGGCAAATGTTTGGAAATCTCGAGTTAGTGTCTTTAATGCAGCGCGCATCCATGATTGCGTTGTTTGATCGCGACCCAGAACCAGCCGAGGTGGTCGCAGCCCTTTCAGCTCACTATGCGCCTCCTGTGTTGCAAACTACGACAGGTGAACCATTGGTGTTATGTCGCGCAGAAGTCAAAGTCAAAGAACTCAAGAAGTTTAAAAAAGTACTCGCCGAACGCTACGAATTTAATGATGACTCCTGGGTGCGGGCGATCGACGACACCGTGCACGCAATCTTATGGATTGTTGCGGGTGTCGTGAGTATCGAAACAATGTCCGAGGAACGCATGGAAACAGAATTGGACTGGATCAGCGAACTCCCCATGTTTGTCAAGATCATTAGCGAAGAAGTCACTGCACTCGAGGACCTTTTACTCGAAGAAGCCACTGCACCCGAGGACCTTTTACTCGAAACCGATCCGGAGTTCGCACAAGTAGTTGCTGAGGCAATAGCTAAGTACGAAAAAGATTGGTTGGATGAATCGATTCCCGCATTGGCTGGAGTCACTCCGCGAAACGCCGCCGCCGACCCAACGCGCAGATCAGATCTGATCGCGTTGTTGAAGTCTTTCCCAATTATTGAAGGTGGCATGAGCGCCCAACGAATAGCGGAAGCCTTGGGTCTAGATGAATACAACTAGAACACGAATGAAATAAGCCGACTGGCGATCACAATGAAATACAAGGTTGTCCTTGACCTGTGAGCAAGGAGATTGCCTTTTTATCGAAAGAGGCAAATGATTCCCCGCCAAGCCAGTTGCCTTCATAGGCCATCACACCGTCGGCGAAGTCACCGCCGGCCGTAAGGATCGATAGTCCAGCTTCAACTGCAGGGCGATTCACAACCACGTTTTCAGCATCAAGTAGTGCAGATATAGCGGCGATGACTTCTTCTTTGGGCAGATGCGCACCTCGCAATAGAACCCAAACAAATTCACACAAACACGGGAGGGAAACAGCGACTAAAGTTGCTTCCCTCAAGATTTGTATCGCGCGAGGAGACTGTTCCGCATCGTCTTTCAGCACGGCACGCACAAGGACGTTTGTGTCGACGGTGATCTTCAATGTTCACCCGCCCATCCGGCTGCAGAAATCTCATTCATCTCCTCGATCGAAAGTGTCCGGGATGTACTTCCTTCCAGCAGCCCAATAAAACCCTCAATGCTTCCCTGGGGCGCGGCCACCTGAATTCGAATTACCCCGCCGGGTAATTTTTCGTAATCAATCTGGTCACCTGGTTTAATTCCAAGGTGTTGCAGTACGTCCTTTTTCAGAGTTACCTGCCCGCGCGTCGTAACTGTCAACTTAGTCATGGGAACTTCCTTTTCTCGTAGTGAACCCTTCTGATAGTAATGCATAAATGCCTTACTATCAAGGTGCCAGCCGTGTGAGGGCGGGGAATCACCTCACAATTCTTCTTTGGATACCAAGTTGCATACCATAATGGTATGTTCATTACATGTCGACCCAAATAGCGATCCGGCTCCCAGATTCAATGGTTACCGAACTGGATGTACTCATTTCTCAGGGACAAGCATCTAGTCGAGCCTCAATCGTCGAGGCGGCCCTTCGCCGCGAGCTTCGCCGGTACCAATATGCCCAGGAAATAGATCTACTAGCAAAAGCAGTGCCGAATGCGAGCCTTGACGCCCTTGTTGACTGGGTCAATTTCAATAGAGAGCCAATCGACTAATGCGCACGATCTATCTCGCTCAATTAGACAAGGCTCGGCCAGTGGTTATCCTGACTCGCGAGCCGGCCCTGGCCTACTTAACCGCACTAACAGTGGCACCCGTTACCACCCGCGTTCGAGGTATTTCCAACGAGGTTCCGGTGGGAACACACAACGGGCTGGACCAAGCAGGTGTCATTAGTTTCGACAACATCACCACCATTCGGCGAGATCAAATCTTGCGACCATTGGGGTTCCTCACACCACAACAGGAAACTGAACTTGCAACTGCGATCAGCTACACATTTGATTTAGTGCCGACTCAATAAATGACCATTCCTGTCGTCATCCACATGTATTGTTCGGCGCATGGGAAAATGGGCAGAAGGTCGCGTACTCAGTAAAAAATGTTGGTCGCTTCTCGGGGAGAATAAATATTTTCTATGGTTCCCCATTCTCGGCTTCATCCTCTCACTTATTCCCCTAGTTATTTTAGGGGTTATCGCTTTACTCATGCTGGCAGCCAATCTGCAAGTTGTCGCGATCGTTGTTGCGCTTATTGGTCTAGTGTTCATCAACTACGCATTCACACTCTCTGCAGCAGCGCTGGTAAGTGCCGCTGATGCTGAGCTTGCTGGCCGTAATGCGTCCGTGGGGTACGGCTTTGGAAAAGCGTTTGGAAAATTGGTGCCACTTTTTTATTGGGCGATTATTAGAGCCGTTGTTAGTGCGCTTTTCTCTGCGATGCGCGGAAATGGCAACGGTGCGGCATCGATTGTCGGCAGTATCTTTGCAGCCATTGGTGCGGCCGCCTGGTCAATTGTCACTTTCTTTGTTACCCCGTACATCATGTTTCATGATTCCGGCGCCATCGCCGCAATTAAGGCATCGGCGTTACTCGTTAAGGAAAAATGGGGAACACAGGTCACCGGCGGAATTCGCATCGGCGCGAGCATCGCCCTGTTCATAATTCCCGCGATTTTGCTCATTGTGTTCGGTGTGATTTTGTTGGCGGGAGCGGGAGCAGGTGTCCCAGTTGGCGCCGGGCTCCTTGCTCTCGGTGCGATTTTATTGATGATCGGACTCTTGATTGGTAGCACCTTACGGGCGATCTTCTCCGTTGCACTGTTTCGATTTGCCACCGGGGCTCCCGAGATAGGACCGTTCACAACTGCTGAATTACAAGGGGTTTTGCATGGCAAAACTTGACGGGGAATTTGCACTAAACGGAAAAGTTGCCCTCGTTACCGGTGGCGCACGTGGCATGGGTGCCGCGCATTGCGCTGCGCTAGCCGCTGAAGGTGCATCCGTTGTTGTCTGTGACGTATCGGATGCAGAAGGCGCCGCGATCGCCAAGCAAGTCGGTGGGATTTACCAGCATCTCGACGTGACTCGTGAGAGTGACTGGACTACTGCCGTTGCCGCTACCGAAAATGCATTTGGTCCCATTGATATTTTGATTAACAACGCGGGTGTTGTTGGGCTTGGTCGGGTTGATACAACCGACCTTGATGAATGGAACCGGATCATTGGGATCAACCTCACCGGAACTTTCTTGGGAATTCGTTACTGTGTTGCGTCCATGAGAAAGACCGGCTCGGGTGTAATTGTCAACATTTCTTCAACCGCTGGGTTAGTCGGCTACTGTGACATGTCAGCATATGTCGCGAGTAAATGGGGGGTTCGCGGCTTGACCAAGTCGGCTGCACTTGACCTTGGTCGGTTCAATATTCGAGTGGTGTCAATTCACCCCGGAATCATTGAAACGGATATGGCAGCAGATTTGTCCATCAGTTTTAAGCGTCAAGCAATCCCGCGGATTGGTCAAAGCGAGGAAGTCGCAAAGCTGATGATCTACCTGGTGAGCGAAGCGAGCTACTCGACCGGTTCGGAGTTTGTTGTTGACGGTGGTCAGACCCTCGGCCAGGTGTACGACCTGAGTTAACTGGGCGTTTTAGCTAGGAAGTTTGCGAAATAGTGGTTTGGGCAGGGCCTTCAGTCCAGCCATGACATATCGCAATGGCCCCGGGGCATAGACAGTACTTTTGCCTTTTTTCAACGCCGTCACAATTATCTTGCCAACGTCTTCGGGGTTGGTTGTCATTGGTGCTTCTGGTAGGTGACTTGTCATGCGGGTGCGGACAAAACCCGGACGCACAATCAGGACGTGGGCCCCGGTCCCCGCGAGCGCCGCATCAAGGCCCTGGGCAAATGCGTCAAGTCCAGCCTTGGTTGAGCCGTACACGTAATTAGATCGGCGGACTCTATCCCCTGCAACACTGGAGAGAACAACGAGTGCACCGTGACCTTGGTTTTTCAATCTGCGCGCAACGTGCAATCCCGCACTCACTGAACCGGTGTAATTCACGGTTGCAATTTCAACCGCGTGACCGGGATCTTCCTCCGCGGTCATTTGATCTCCCAGTAACCCAAACGCGAGGATCACAACATCAATATCGGAGCCGTCAAAGGCTGCGTCAATGATCGCGCCGTGACTGTCAGTATCTTTTGCGTCGAACGCAATTGCTTCAACACCTGCGATGTTGAGCGCTTGTAGTTGCGCCACAACTGCATCAAGCGACTCTGACGGGCGACCGGCTAAGAGGACTCGGCGGATTCGGTGTCGTGGCATCTCTTTGATAGTTGCAAGAGCAATCTCACTTGTTCCACCAAAAACGAGAACGGACTGTGGTTCACCGAGAGCATCAAGCATGTAGTTGGCCTTTCAGATTTCCAGTCGACGGGATAAGTCGGAAGCGAAAACGTGGTTGGGGTCCATGGTGTCACGAATTTCACGCCATTCGCCTAGGCGCGGGTAGGTTCTGGCAAAATTTGTTGGAGATTGACGTGAATCCTTCGCCAGGTAGAGTCGGCCACCTTCAGCACTAATCAATTCATCGAGTTGATCAAGAGTTCGTCCAAGTCCTGGAATACCAGCGGGTAAGTCAGCCGCAAGAGTCCAACCCGATTGCGGGAATGACAACGGGGCGCGGTTGCCCGGACCAAATCGCTTGAGCACAGTGAGGAAACTGGGTGCACCGATTTCACGTAATTTGCTCAGTGCCATGCCAATGAGGTGACCGGCAGCGTCGGGCACTTGGAATTGATATTGCAGGAAGCCCCGTGGTCCATAAATTCGGTTCCAGTCGTGAACCCCATCAAGTGGGTGAAAGAAAGCGCCAATTCGCTGCAGTTCACCAAGGCGCGCTCTCGGGTGCTTGCGGTACCAACCTTCGTTGAATGCCCGCACACTCCACTTATTAAGTAGCCCAGGTGGCACAAGTCCTGGAGCAGTTGCAATATTTTTCGGATCGTAGCCTTCCGGGTTTTTGATCCCCTTGGAATTGCATTGCTCGATTGTTGCGTGATCACCACGGGTGATGACTCCTCGGCCAGAGGAAGAAACAGAGTCAATCCAAGCGACGGTGTAGCGGTATTCATCATCTCGTTCAATCATGTGGGACATTAAGTCGTCAAGATTTTTTGTGCGTTCGGTGTCTACCGTTAGGTAGGAACTTTGAATGGGAATGACCGTGAACCTTGCACTCGTAATGATTCCGGTCAATCCCATGCCACCAATCGTGGCCCAAAATTTCGGATCCCTCGGGGTCAAAATGTGTTGCGCACCAAGGCCATCAATCAGAGTCAATTCAGCGACATGCGCACCAAAACTTCCGTCGCGGTGATGATTCTTACCGTGAATATCCGTCGCGATTGCGCCGCCGACAGTAATCATTCGGGTTCCTGCCGACACCGGAACAAAGAAACCTCGGGGAACGATCTCGCGCAAAATGTCGTCGATGCTCGCACCAGCATCAGCTGTGAGCGTCATGCTGTCGGGGTTGAGGCTGAAACTCGTCATGGTCGTCATGTCGATCACGGTTGCGCCACCTGATTGCGCCGCATCACCGTAGGAACGCCCGAGGCCGCGGGCAAGTACACCTCGAGAATTTGCTCGCTGCACCAGCTCTGCTATTTGAACTGGTGAATTTGCTTCAACAACTTGGGCAACCGTGGGCATAGTGCGCCCCCAACCGGAAAGCTGTGTTGCTACGGCCTCACTCATACGCCTAATGCTCCCAGTGCGAAAAGAACTAACCACGCGGCGCCCAAAAGTAGTAGTGCTCTGTCCGAAATCACCGCTTCTTCTGGCGCTTCGGCATCACCGCGGTCAATTACTATTCCGTAGCGCAAAATTGCCAAAACAAATGGCAGAACGCTCCACTGCACCCACGGCAGAGATGACGGGGTTTGGGCAACGTCAAAAGACCAGAGTGCGTAGCCCATGATTGTGACCGCCGCAGCAGTTCCCCAAACAAAGCGCAGGTAACCCAGTGAGTAGCCATCAAGTGACTTGCGTCGATTTTGTGCCTTTGACCCCGCAATCTCCTCGCGCTTGAGTTCGCTATAACGCTTACCGGCTGCCATGAATAGGGAGCCGAAACCGGCAACTATGAGGAACCACTGTGAGATTGGAAGGTCAGATGCTGCGCCACCGGCAACCGCTCGAAGCAGGAATCCCATGGAGAGCAAGGCAAGTTCAATTACCGGCTCGTGCTTGAGCAACAGTGAGTAACCCAAGGTAAATACTGCATAAGCGAGCACCACGGCCGCTAACGCGGGCGCAATAAGAAACGAGCCAATGAGTGAGATGGCTGCGAGCACTGCAGCAAAAGAAATTGCTAGTGGGACGGAGATTTCGCCTAAGGCAATTGGTCGTCGGTATTTAGTCGGGTGTTCGCGGTCGCTTTCACGGTCTTTAATGTCATTGATCAAATAGGTAGCACTTGAAATCAGACAGAAAACAATGAATGCACCAACACTGGGCCAAAAAATATTTGCTTCAAATAGCTGACCTGCAGCAAGCGGTGCAGCAAAAACCAAAACATTCTTGGCCCATTGACGTGGTCGCATGGCAGCAATCAATGCAAGGGGCAGTGACCTCCCCTTAACGTTTGCTGGGGTCACAGAAGTGACCGATCAATGCGCGCATTTGGTTCGGTATCACCAATGATGCGGGCAATCTGTGGGACAACCAGTCCCCAAGTAATTCCATGCATGATCGCTAAAACGATTGCGGTGGAAACCAACGTTGCCGTGATAAATGGGGTCGCGATTGACACGGTCGCAATCACGGTACCGATCCAAAACACAACACGTTGGGCGTGGGAAATGCCCCGCAGTAGAAGTGAGGCCATGGCGCCGATCTGGGCAGCGGCTACCGGTACGAGCAAAACGGCGAACCAATATACATGAATTGTTGTGCCTTCGAGCACTACATCCATGGGGACTCCGAAGAGTCGTGCAATGGCAAAAACGATGAGCGAAAGTAGACCTGACCAAACACCGGTAACCAACGCTGCGTAGGACAGGAACCTTGGCTTTGGATCAAGTGCGCTCGGTGGCGCAATCGGGGTCTTCGAACTCACCCATTCACCCGTTTGCGGTGAGGAAGATGCGGCCGACATGGACCCTATTCTGGCCTCTCGCTGCACGTGAAAAGACTCCGACCCGAATTCTTCCCCTAGCTCTTAAGCATTCGGCGCAGAATCTTGCCGGATGCGCTCTTAGGGACTTCGTCGATAAAGACAATGTCGCGGATCACCTTGTATTTTGCGACGTGCCCTTCCATAAATGCCGTGACGTCTGCGGCACTTACTTCCATGCCTGCCTTGACCACGATGAAGGCCCGCGGAATCTCGCCTGCCTCGGTGTCGGGAACCCCAATTACCGCGGCGTCAGCGATTGCCGGATGGGTAAGCAGGAACGCTTCCAATTCGGCCGGGGCAACTTGGAATCCCTTGTATTTGATGAGTTCCTTGAGCCGATCAACAATTGACACGAACCCTTCGGAGTCAATGAATGCAATATCTCCGGTCTTGAGCCAACCTTCTGGGTCGATTGTGATCTCGGTAGCTCTTGGGTTGTTGAGGTATCCCTTCATGACCTGTGGGCCGCGCACCCAAAGTTCTCCAACTCCATCAAAGTCTTGGTCTTCCCCCGTCTCCGGGTCAACAATTCGGATCTCGGTATTTGGCGCTGTGACCCCAACAGTTCCTGGTTTTGATCGGCCTTCGAGTGAAATATGACTTACGGGTGAGAGCTCGGTCATGCCATACCCTTGAACAACACTGCAACCGATTCGTACCGCTGCTTCTTCACCGAGTTCTGCACCAAGGGGCGCAGCACCGGAGAACACCTGCTTCAAACTACTGAGGTCATACTGATCAATCAGTGGATGTTTGGCGAGTGCTAAAACAATTGGTGGGACAACGAAGAAGCGGGTGATTTTGCGGTCTTGAATAATTGATAGTGATTGCTCTAGATCAAAACGCGGCACCGTAACAATTGTCGCTCCACGTGAGAGAAATTCATTCATCAGAACTTGCATTCCGTAAATGTGGAAAAAGGGAAGAACCGCAAGGACTATTTCACCGTCTTCAACTTCAAGTGCGTCTTCAACCTGCATCAAGTTTGACACGAGATTGTGATGGGTGAGCATGACACCTTTGGGTAATCCAGTTGTGCCAGATGAATATGGTAGAACAACAATTTGCTCCTTCGGGTCAATTTCGACCTGCGCAATCGGATCGCCGAACAGTGCGGTGAAAGGCGTCGTGCCTTCTTGCGCATCTCCAATTATTACGATCTCGGAAACTGCTGTTCCCTCGATTGCCGACTGCGCAGTTTCTAAAAACAAACCAATCGTGACAAGTAGTTTTGATTCCGAGTCATTAATCTGAAACTTAACTTCATCCGATGTGTAGGTCGGATTGATAGTGCTTACGGCAATGCCGGCAACAGCTGCTCCATGGAAAACAATTGCGAACTCGGGAATATTGGGTGCCATCAAAGCAATCGTGTCGCCCTTGCCCAGACCTTTTGCGGTAAGACCGCCTGCGAAGGCGTGAATCATGCCTTTGAGTTGTCCATATGTATAGGTGCGCCCGGTGGGCCCGTCAATCAAAGCGTCCCGGTCAGGAACGCGATCTGCTTCCCGCAAGATGAATTCTGTGATCGAGATAGTGGGAATCTCAACTTCGGGCAGCAGGCTCGTGTGGATGATCATGTGGACTCCTTAGCAGGTTGTGAATTGGCATAATTGCGTTCCTGTTCACGAGAGTGTGTCAGGTTATCTGGCCTTCTACGAGCAAAATCGAAGAATTTTGGCTCAGATCGGCATCTCTGCTTGCAAAAGTTGCCATGAGGGCCCATCATTGTTACCGGCGGGTAACTTAGCCCCGATTTCAGTACCTGGGAGTTGCAATGACACATTACAAGAGCAATCAGCGCGACCTTGAATTCAATCTCTTTGAAGTCTTTGGCGCCGGCGAACGCATGGGCAAAGGCCCCTACGCCGGAATGGATGTAGACACCGCCCACGACGTCTTGGACGAAGTGAATCGCCTGGCAACGGGTGTTCTCTCTGATTCATTTGTCTCCTCCGACCGGGTCCCCCCGGTTTATGACCCGGTAACAAAATCGGTCACCATGCCGGAAGATTTCAAGAAGAGTTTCCACGCACTGATGGACGCCGAGTGGTGGCGCCTCGATCTCCCCGAGCATCTGGGTGGCACCGGCGCTCCCCCGTCACTTCGCTGGGCCGCCAGTGAAATGCTCCTTGGTGCTAACCCCGGCGCATTCATGTTCATGTCCGGCCCCGGTTTCGCCGCAATTCTTGACTCCCTCGGTAACGAGGATCAGAAGCGCTGGGGTGAACTCATGATTGAGAAGCGTTGGGGCGCCACCATGGTTCTCACTGAACCTGATGCCGGCTCTGACGTTGGCGTTGGTCGCACCAAGGCGCTCGAGCAAGCTGACGGCAGCTGGCACATTGAAGGCGTTAAGCGCTTTATCACCAGTGGTGAGCACGACTTGGCCGACAACATTGTCCACTTGGTACTTGCTCGCCCCGAAGGAGCCGGACCAGGAACAAAGGGTCTGTCGCTTTTTGTTGTTCCTAAGTTCCATGTTGATTTGGCAACCGGTGACATTGGTAAGCGCAATGGCGTTTACGCAACTAACATTGAAAAGAAGATGGGTCTGAAAGTTTCCACCACCTGCGAAATGACATTTGGTGAAAATGAACCAGCTATTGGTTGGTTGGTCGGTGACGTCCACAACGGTATTGCGCAAATGTTCAAGATAATTGAATACGCCCGCATGATGGTTGGCACAAAAGCAATTGCAACTCTGTCAACGGGTTACCTCAATGCACTCGACTATGCAAAGACTCGCGTTCAAGGTGCGGACCTGACTCAAATGACGGATAAAACCGCACCGCGCGTCACCATCACACATCACCCCGATGTCCGCCGGTCACTCATGTTGCAAAAGTCCTACACAGAAGGCATGCGCGCGCTCGTGCTCTACACCGCCTACTGGCAAGACTTAATCGAGATGGGTCACGCTGGCGACACATCGGTCGATCTTGATATGGCCGAACGGGTTAATGACCTACTACTCCCAATTGTTAAGGGTGTTGGTTCAGAGCGGTCTTATGAAATGCTGGCAGTTGGATTGCAGATCTACGGTGGTTCGGGATACCTGCAGGACTACCCACTTGAGCAATACATCCGCGATGCAAAGATCGATACTCTCTATGAAGGAACGACCGCGATTCAAGGTCTTGACTTCTTCTTCCGCAAAATGGTCAAGGATCAGTTCAAGGCGATCAGTTACCTGGCCCAAGAAATCACCCAGACGGTCAAAGGTGACGAGGGTTCGGGTCAACTCAGCGTTGAGCGCGAACTCCTTGGTCAAGCACTGGAAAACGTTCAGGCAATCTTGGGCGTGATGGGTCAATGGGCGATAGCTTCCCAAACTGATATCCAGGAGATCTACAAGGTCGGTTTGAACTCAACCCGCCTGCTCATGGCTTCCGGTGATCTGATGATTGGCTGGCTACTGGTCCGTCAAGCCGAAGTGGCCCTAGCTGCACTTACCGCGGGTCCAAGTGATCGCGATAAGGACTTCTACATCGGCAAAGTAGCGAGTGCTCGCTGGTTCGCCCGCAACCGCTTGCCACTGCTTGCAGCAGAGCGCGGGATCGCCGAAGCAACAACGGGCGAAATCATGGAAATTCCTGAATCTGCGTTCTAAGAACTATCGAGTCCGCGTACTTTGGTTCCACTCAAAGTACGCGGACTCACTTCTTTTGAATCAGAGGTACCCTCAGAGGGTGACTAAAACAACTGCCTTCCTCGCCGGTCTATTCCTGCTCTCCTTAAGTTTCCTTGGCGGTGTAGGGCCAGCCGCCGCCCACGCGGAATTGGTCGGTACCAGTCCGGTTGACGGCGCCGTACTCGAGAGCGCACCCGAGTCGTTAACCCTGAGCTTTAATTCGACCTTGCTCGAAGGAATGGTGGAAGTAGCTGTTTCCAACTCTGCGGGGGAACTTGTCACCGGAGTTGTTGCCGAGAGTGCGGGGACGGACGCAGTAGCTTTCTGGCCAGCAGACCTCCCCGGCGACACTTACAAAGTCGCCTACCGAATTGTCTCTGAAGATGGCCACCCGGTCACCGGCTCATTTAGTTTCAGCTACCCCGATTCAGCAACGGCAAGTGCATCGACATCGGCTTCTGCACCCGCGGAGCCAGAAGTCACCACGATGGATGCTCCCAGCGCGGAGCCGACAGCCGTCGAGCAATCATCATCTGATTCAAGTTCCATGGTGGTCTGGGTTCTTGGGTTCCTCGCCCTCGCATTGATCGTTGCCGGTTACTTTATTTGGCGAAAGCGCTCTACGTGAAAACGGCGCTAAGCCCAGGAACGCAAGTCGTTCATAGATCGCGAATACTCACTTTGGGTTCGATCCTGATTGCCATTGCAATTGCAGCGACTGCAATCGGCTTGATGCTAACAGGCGGTGCCTACGAAACCGCGCCAGTAGGGATCACCGATACCGGACCTTTTATTGCCTGGGGTGTCGCGATTCTGCGAATTCTCACGGACGTTGCCGGAATCCTCACGATCGGTTTTCTGATCTCCGCGGCTTTCCTTGATCCCTCTGGCAAAGACGGTGTGCTCTCCGCCGCAGGTCGCAAGGATGTTATTCGTGGTTCGTGGGCGGCTGCGATTTGGGCCATCCTGTCAATCATCCAAGCATTTTTCTTATTGGCTTATGTGTTGGGAGTTTCGCTGGCCGAAGCAATCGCGCCAAGCGTGGTCAGCACTTATGCAACCGATGTACCCGCAACCCGCGCACTCTTAGTGACGTTCTTCATCGCTGCCGTGATTGCACTCGGCGGTTTCATCACCGCAACAACCGATCTCAGTGCTGCCGGAGTAGTCCTTGCACTCATCGCCGTTTCACTACCTTCACTTGCCGGCCACGGTACCGGACTTGGCGACCATGCATTAGCCCTCACCGCAGGCGTTGCCCATGTTGTCGCTGCCGCACTCTGGGTCGGTGGACTTGCTGTTCTACTTTTCCACGCGATTAAAAGGGATATTCCACTAGGACATGCACTTGGACGATTCTCTCCACTTGCACTCATTGCGATTGTTCTACTTGCAGTGAGTGGTCTATCAAATGCTTTCACCAGGTTGAATTCATTTGACGAGCTGTTCACCAACGGCTACGGCCAAGTTGTACTCCTCAAAGTCACGTTAATTTTAGGACTTGGATTCTTGGGTTACCAACTTCGACGTCGCGTGCTTCCCACCATGAATGCACCGGGTGCCAGAAAGCGTTTCATGAAAGTCGCAGCAGTTGAAGTAATGATCATGGCTTCCGCGGTTGGACTCGGTGTTGCGCTGGCAACAAGTGCCTACCCGCGAGTTGAAGAACTCCTTCCCACATTCGGCGAATCACTTCTGGGCTACCCCTACCCGCCAGCGCCAACTGTCAGCAATGTTGTACTTGGTTTTCAGTTTGAACCCTTCTTCCTCACCGGGGCTTTAATCGCAGCTGCGCTTTATGTTGCTGGATACATTCGCCTGCGTACTCGTGGTGATGCGTGGCCGATCCTGCGACTGGTTTCCTGGCTCGTGGGTATTGCGGTAGTTATTTGGTCTACCAATGCGGGGATCGCGTTGTATTCACAGGTTTCCGTGGGCCTTCACATGGTCAATCACATGATTTTGACCATGATGGCACCAATTTTCTTGGTCATGGGCGCTCCAGCAACTCTTGCACTGCGAGCACTTAAACCCTCACATACCGGCGAGCGTGGACCCCGCGAATGGTTAGTACTTTTCCTCAATAGCAAACTCAATGGACTTTTTACTAATCCATTTTTTGTTTTTGTTATCTATGTAATTGGGCTCTATGGCCTCTACCTAACGCCAGCCTTCGGCTGGCTCATGGGCTCCCATATTGGTCACGTCGTTATGCAACTTCACTTCATTCTTGCCGGGTACCTGTTCTACTGGGTGTTGATCGGAATTGATCCAAGGCCGCATCCCCTGCCGTACTGGACTCGAATTGTTCTACTGTTGCTCTCCCTGGGTGTCCATGCATTCTTCAGTGTAATTTTGATGATGGGCACAACCCCAATGGCGATCGAGTGGTACGCAATCGTGCGCCCGGACTGGGTGGTTGATCCATTGGCCGACACTCTCTTTGGCGGGCAGGTCGCCTGGGGACTCGCGGAGATCCCGGCCCTCCTCGTGCTCCTTACAATCATGGTTCAGTGGTCAAGAAGTGACGATCGGGAAGCCAAGCGATCAGACCGGCAAGCCGAACGCGACGGGGATGCTGAACTCAACGCATATAACGAGCATTTAGCGAGCTTAAATCAAGGGTCGGCGGGTCGGACTCGGAGTGAGTGATATACCCTATGGGGTATGCGTATTAAGCTACTTGGTGTTGCTTTTGCGACCGCTGCCCGAGAACTCACCGCCCGCACCGAAGTTGTCGCTCCAGCACCCACCGCTCCGCAACGCGTTGATGTCAGCATGTTCGCAGCGGTTGTGGCAACTCCCGGTATCACGATCATTGACGTTCGCACCCCTGCTGAGTTCGCCCAAGGTCACGTTGACGGCGGCGCCGTCAACTACAACGTGCAAGGCCCAGACTTTGCAAATCAGGTCATGGAACTTGATCCAGCCGGCGTTTACGCGGTCTACTGCCAAAGTGGGAACCGCTCCCAAGTAGCCATGGGTCGAATGAGCAGTATCGGGATAAATAGCATTTTCGAACTCGAAACCGGAATCACCGGTTGGGAGAGTGCGGGCTTTCCTGTAGTTTCATAGCCATGACCACGATCTGGCGGGTGCTCTTAACGCTCGCCCTCGTCATGCTCGTATTTATGGCACCAACAAGCAGCCAAGCGGCACCAGTACTGCTAAATGAGATCACCAACAGCAAGCAGGTGATTTTGGTGACTGCAACTTCATGGGACTCAATAACGGGAACTGTTCAAGTATTTGAAAAAAAGAACAAGATGTGGACAACAACACAAGGCTCCGTAAAAGCAAACCTGGGCTACGGTGGCCTCGCCCCCGGCACCAAGCGCAAGCAGGGGACTGGAACAACACCAACCGGAACGTACGCCATCATGTGGGCATTTGGCATCAAGTCAGACCCCGGAACCAAACTGAAATACACCAAAGTGGACAACAACGATGCCTGGACCTACAACCCGCGAGTCCCCAGCACCTACAACATTTTTCAGACGGCGAATGAAACGTGGTCGACCTACGGCGATTACGTTGAAAAGTTTTCCACTTACCGCACGCAATACAACTACGTCGCGGTTCTTGATTTCAATCTCCCAAAGGGGAAAATCACCCAAGGGGTAAACGGGATCAACCGCACCGATCAGAGTGCCAACACCAGCAGAGGTGGCGGAATCTTCCTGCATGTCAGCAACGGGACGAAAACTGCGGGTTGTATTTCAATCCCGGGAAAAAGTATGAAAGCAATACTTAATTGGCTTGACCCGAAAAAGAATCCCATAATGGTAATCCAGGTGAAGAACTAGCTTAGAGCGCGCGCGGATAGGTGGCGTGGTTGCGTTGAGTCGAGTCGTTCGTGCTCCCTTTCCGCGCGCTCTTAGTACATAATTTTTTATCGATGACACGTCGATGGATCGATCAATCGATGGATCCGCCAGCCGCCCCGCGCACCACTGCCCGTCATTGCCTAACCGCCCGTGATTTTGACCTTTTAACCTAACCCAGTATTGGACGGATCCCCCTGATTGGATCGGTCGGATCCCTCATGGATGTCAAATGTCAGACCCCTGTTATAG
>JBDNFH010000081.1:0-14839 GCA_041689915.1 Candidatus Nanopelagicales bacterium
CTTCTTGCCAAGCCATCAGCTGATGGTGGATTAGGACTCGGAGTCACCATTACCAGTGTCATCTTTCTCACCGCCATTCTCATAACGATCGTGTACCTGACTATCCGTAAGCCAGATGTCGCAAAACCGGGTGCAAACGGCGAATCTAACATCGAAATTCAAGCGGATGCCAGTCCTTCAAGCGGTAAAAGTGCACTCATCCAGACCGCAATCGTCGTCCTTGTCTTTGTCATTGGTGGTGGTTCGTTCTATGCATACCGGACTTCGGTATTGAATAACGAAGCAGTCGTTGCCGCGGCAAGCAATGTTGGATCCGCGTCACGGTTGGGGGATTTAACATCCTTCATCACCATTACGCAGGATTCACTTGACTTGCTCAACAGTGGTGATCAAGGCGGTGCCACAGCTCGGATTGGTGACCTTGAATCAGAGTGGGATAAGTCCGCCGCGGCCCTGAAGCGGCAGGATGAGACGGAGTGGATCGCAGTTGACGACAAGATCGACACAGTATTGCGTGAACTCCGGTCAACAACTCCAGATCCAACGACCGAGGTCAGTGCCCTTAACGCGTTATTAACTCAAATGACAAACCCCGCATAAAGGTTTTCATATTCGGGACCGGCCGGTGCCCCTCGTGTCTAGTTCTCACGGTGGGCACTGGCGCGTTTCTTTGTGACAATAATTCCAGCCACACCAACCATCACGATAATGAAAGCAAGAGTGATCACCAGGCCGGAGTTTGCGCTTAGCGTGTTCACCACCCAAGCCTGAGCATCCGTTACGGCGCTAATGATCGGATCATTCACTCGCTCACCGGAGTTCACTCGCCACTCAAACCAACCAAACCAGGCAACGTAAAGTCCTGCAAGAATGACTAGTGATCCAGTGAAGCGTGAAATTACCTCAGACTTGGAGCGCATCCACACACTTACCTGTGATCCGGTTAACGCGGTTGCCACCGCAATCACACTTACGGCAGCTCCCATTCCGAGCGCGAATGCGACGAAAGTGAACACGATCCCAAAGAAATCACTTGAGCGAATCGATGCACCCGTAACCGCAAGGAACGGACCCAACGTGCATGACAAAGAAACGATTGCAAAAGTGAGTCCGTACCCAACTTGAGAGAACCAACTCTCCCCAGGTGACCATCCCTTGATTAAGCCAGCGCCGTTACCGACCTTGCGGCCAAGGAGTAACCAAAATCCGAGGGCGATAATTAGCAGCCCAACAATGATCGTGACGATTGGTAGATAACGTGATATTGCCGATGCAAACGGCGCGAACACCACACCAAATGTGCCGAAAAGCAAGATAAATCCGACGGTCATGCCGGAAGCAAAGCGCAGCCCGCCAATTAATGCTTGCGACTTGGAGCGCCCTTCATTTGCGGCAGCGATCATGCCCATGTACGCAGGGAGTAAGGCAAACCCGCATGGATTAAATGTTGCTAGCACACCCGCCACGATTGCTAGTGACAGCGTCGCGGTGTCCACTGAGAAAACCTACAGTCCTAACTTAGAGTCGCAGCGCGCTCAAGGATCTCGTTCTCATCGATTGAACCTTGTACAACGTCAATTGATCCATCTGCACTAATGAACGCGAATGCAGGCTGGGATGCAACTCCGAAAACACTCCACACTTCCGCATCAGGATCAGCGAGCTGGTCAAAGTTTTCAATTCCCGTGTCACTGACAAATGTCTTCATCTCATCAATACTCCCAAGTGCGGCCACTCCAACGACATCAACGCTGCCATCAAGTTCATTTGCGACATTGGCCAATGTTGGTGCTTCTGCTCTGCACACTGAACACCAAGGGGCCCAGAACCACATGATCGTTGGCTTACCTTGATAGTCAGCCTGTGTTACCGGCTGTCCTTCGAGGGTTGTGCTAGAAAAAACAGGCAGAGGATTCGTGACCACTGCGGGATCCGTCTGGGATTCAACCGGAGTGGTGCTCTCAACGGCAGCACTCTCACTCGGCGCAGCGGAATTATCACTCGTATCAGAGGAACACCCAGCAAGCAGTAAAACACCCGCCGCGAGGCTGGCTATGGCAGCGGTTAACTTTGCGTGTGTTCGAGGCGTATTCATAACGGTTGAGACGCAGTCTAGAGCAATTGGTTCCCACCAAAATCAAATTGCTCTAGGACTTGTAATAACTAGCTACTGGCAATCAGCTTCGCTTTTGCAGCGGTGAATTCTTCCTCGGAGAGAACACCTGACGCCTTCAGACCGGCAAGCTTCTCCAGTTGGGCGACCATGTCGTCGACTGCAGGCACCGCCGCCGCCGGTGCAGCAACTACCGCTTCCTGTTGATCAGCCTGCTGCGCGGCCCTCTGTTCGGCTTGGGCTTGTGTTCGATTACTGACTACCTTTGCAGTTGCCGCGACTCCAACAATTCCCATTCCCCGACGACGACCAACCATAATGCACTCCTTCAATAGTGAAACTCTACCCGGGCCTTTAATTGATCAGATGTGATCCAACAGATTCAATTCTCGCAGCTTCAATTCAATTTCAGACTTGGAAGGCTCCACCAAGTGGTTTGTGTCGGGGAACACCACCACTGGAATATTTGGCTTACTGCTGATTTCAACCGCACGGGATTTGTAGTCGGGATTGGCGTCAACATCGAGGTATTCGAACTCAACACCAAGTTCAGTGAGTAGGGATTTGGCGCGACGACAGTCACCGCACCAGTCCGCTCCATACACGCTGATCACTGGCACATACCTCCATCACAACACGGTTGGATATAGAAGCAGCGTGGACAGAAATCTTTACCGCCGCGGCGTTCCAAGTCCGTTGTCTCGCATGCCGGGCATAGTCCAGGATGTCCCATCACGTTCCCATTATGACGGAATGAGGATCAGATTTCCCATTTGCCGAGAATTAGCGACAGTTGCACTGTTGTGCTGGCGGCACATCTGCCATTACTTCGGCAATATGCTCGCCGCAGCCGGACCAGGTAACTTTTCCGCAGGAAAGACAGGGTTCTGGACTACACATATAAATGACTCCTTATTTCGTCAATAATTATCGATGATCTCCAACGAATTCATCAGGTGGGATACAACCCTAATTTCTGGTGGACCCACCACTATGAATGCGGTATCACTTTGCCAGACTGTGGACATACTCAAAGGAATTAATCCCCTCCTGCGCGGAGACTTGCTAAAACGTCCTTGAAGTCTTTCCAGTCGACACATTTATTGAGCATCCATTGGAAAGAATGGAAGTTTATGAACGAGCTAAGTCAGGCTTTGCGGGATCGCCTTCAGTTTTATGACTCACGGATAGATCACTCACAACCAGATCAAACGTGTCCCCCATCTACGAGGGAGCTCGGCATAGAGCCCAATGGGAATCGCAACTTGCTTGCTCAGGCGAGAGAGAATTCCCAGTGAAATCAGATTTCGACCATTCTCCCAACGAGAGAATGTCGATTGATTCGTCTCCAGCTTGTACGCCAATTCATCTTGGGAGAGTCCAGCTTGGTCCCGAATTTCTCGAAGCCAAAAATTCATCCGCCAGGCGAGCAACATTCGATTAACTGCACGCGGGTCCTCAAGATCAAATGCACCTTGCCGAAAATATGGTGGAGCGTGCCGGGACTGCGAATCCGCCCACGTGGCCCGGTCATAAACCCCCCTGACTTGCGGCTCATTTGCGTTCATGTCGCAATCCTGCGGATGTGCACTCAAGTATGCAAACCGTTATCCACAGGCCGGTTACAACTGGAATCCCACGAATAGTGTGAACATCACGGACTCGTAACACCGCGATTATTTTTGCAGAAATTGGAATATGTCATCAAAGTGATATCGCATTGATGACATATTTAATATTTTCGTTTTTATCTACGAGCCATAAACCCGACCCACGTCCGAAAACGGATAGACCCAATCAGGTGCTTCATCTACGGTTAAACCGTGCCCATCGAAAAGCCAACTACCCCGGCAATACGACTTCAGATTGCACTTGATTTGATTATCGAAAACGGTGGGCCAATTCCAACTACGAAGTTGGCAGCCCAAATCCAATGTTCCGAGCGACAGTTATTGCGCGATTTTAAAGAAGCATTCGCAATCACCCCACGTGAATACGGACAACTAGTTCGAATAAATCGATCAAGACAACTTCTACGCGAGCAATCAACGGTCTCGGATGTAATTTTCGCAGCAGGCTACGGATCCGTCCGAGCGTTTTATGAACAGGCTGCGAGACGACTCGGCATGACACCAACGCAATATGCACTGGGAGCACCCGATCACACACTTCTATGGTCCACAGCGAGCACGCAACTAGGGACGGTAGTCGCTGTGGCTTCACCGCGTGGGCTTTGTGCAGTTCGGATGGGACATGAAGAAGTGCTCGTTGAAGAAATGGCAGCAGAGTTTCACAAAGCGGTCTTAATGCGCGATGACTCAGCAATGGTTGACGCGATGACCGCCCTGCGATTACTGGCTGATTCGAAAATTGCACCAAGTTTACCGATTGACGTTGCAGGTACTGCTTTTCAAGCTCGAGTCTGGAAGGCTCTGCGTGAAATCCCCAGCGGTGAGACCCGCACGTATAAGCAAGTCGCCGAAGAAATAGGCGAACCAACAGCCTTCAGAGCCGTGGCACGAGCCTGCGCAACCAACCCGGTAGCGTTAACCGTTCCCTGTCATAGAGTGATTCGCGCCGATGGATCACTTGCCGGTTACCGGTGGGGATTGGAAATTAAAGAGCACCTACTCAATCAGGAGCGCAGTTAGTGTCGACCCAGGCTAAGTCTGCCCGCACGTGGCTACCTTCCTATTTAATACTCGCCTTGATTTGGGGTTTCTCGTTCTATTTCATAATGGTTGGGCTAGACGCTTTTACACCGGTCGGAGTCGCTTTTGCTCGGATTTCCTTTGGTGCGGTAACTCTGATCATTCTGAGTCTGGTGACAAAAACTCCGCTGCCGCCACGATGGGCGTGGCGCTACATTTTCGTTGCGAGTTTGCTGTGGGTTTCCATCCCTTGGATGCTCTTTGGTTTCGGTGAAACCCGAGTGTCCTCTGCACTCGCGGGAATCATTAACGGGGCAACACCGCTGATGACCCTTGTCGCGATTCTGCTGGTATTTACCGAGGAGAAGCCAACTAAACAGCGCATGCTCGGACTCGGAGTGGGCTTTTTCGGGATATTGGTCGTTGTCGGAATTTGGAATGTGGGTGGCGCAGACAACGGTTCAGGGATCGACTTACTGGGAGTTGGCGCGTTGATCCTTGCGATCTCCTGTTATGGAATCGCTTTCCCATTTGCCCGTCGTTATCTCACCGGACCTACAGTGCGTGAACCACTTAAGCCTGTTGCCATCGCTACGGGAATGATGTTGTGTGGCTTGGTAATTACCGGCCCGATCGTGGCATTCACTGGAATCACCAATGCGGAATTAACACCCGGTCCATTACTTGCCGTGGCGGCGCTGGGAGTCCTAGGCAGTGGGTTTGCCTATGTTCTGAACTTCAAAGTAGTCACCGCAGCCGATGCAACAACCGCTAGCACAGTTACCTACATAACCCCGCTCGTTGCCGTAATCGTTGGAGCAATACTTCTCGATGAACACATTACGTGGAATCAGCCCGTCGGCGGATTACTCGTCGTACTTGGGGCAGCCACAGCACAAGGCTTACTCCACCGCAAATCCTCCAAGCACTAACATCTGGTCGTGATTCACATTGGCGTCGAGAGCGCGAGCCTGGGCACTGATCTGGACTCACTATTTTTCATTATGTTAATTGCTGTGCTGGCGCCATTACTGGTTGGACTTCTACGACTTAAAGTCGCCGAAGTCGTGATTCTCCTGGGTCTGGGGATAGTGGTTGGTCCAGAACTACTCGACCTCGTTGACGTTAACTCCAGTATTACATTGCTCTCGCAACTGGGCCTTGGCTTCCTCTTCTTTTTCGCAGGCCTTGAGCTTGAGCCGGAAGCGATTAAAGGCCGGTACGGCAAACTCGCGGCAATTGGCTGGGGCACGACATTATTGATTGCAGGTGTATCAACGTGGGTGCTCGACTCCATGGGATTTCTCGAAAACTTTGTCGGGTTTGCCATTGTCCTGACAAGTACAGCGCTAGGGACACTGTTGCCAGTCCTGCGCGATAGCGGCGAACTACACACTCCATTCGGCAAGTTTTTTATGGGCGCTGGAGCATTCGGTGAGTTCGGCCCAATTCTTGCGATCTCACTATTCCTGAGTTCCATGAGTTCATTTGAATCAACCTTGTCCCTCGTTGCCATGGGTTTTGTTGCTTATGTTGCCGCCAAGATTCCAGGTTGGTTCAGCTCGGAGAGAATGCGTAACCTGGTAGTGTCTGGACATTTTTCATCCTCACAAACCCCGATGCGGATAACCATCCTGTTCCTGGTGGGACTACTGGCAATTGCAGCCTCCCTTGGACTTGATGTTGTGCTTGGGGCCTTTATTGCGGGAGTAATTTTTCGTCTGAACACGCCACGCGGTGCAGAAAATACAATCCACGTCAAAGTCGAAGCAATCGGTTTCGGATTCTTCATCCCGATCTTTTTTGTTGTATCGGGCGTGAATATTAATATTCGTTCAATCCTCGAGGATCCAGCCCCAATGCTGATTGTTACAGCGCTTCTACTTGTTGCTCGAGGGCTCCCACAGTTCTTCATTTACCGAAATGCAATACCAGTGACGCGAGACCGCATTCGTTTCACGCTCTATGTCGCGACCGCGCTGCCCATCATCGTGGCCGTGACCTCGGTCCAGGTTGATGCCGGTGTAATGACGAGTGCTGATGCGGCCTCATTAGTTGGGGCCGGAGCGTTCTCGGTTCTACTGTTCCCGCTGGTCGCCTACTTTGTTGGACGCAAAACAGTGCGGCCAGTTCCAGAACACTTCTGATTTGCACGACCGCGTGAGGCACGGGACACTTAGTCCCTGATGAGTTCACAAATAACCGATGTTTTAGTCGTTGGCGCGGGCCCGGCAGGTTCGGCCGCTGCTGCTTGGTGCGCCCGATCTGGTTTGAGTGTTTTACTCGTAGATGCCGAGACTTTCCCCAGAGATAAGCCGTGCGGGGATGGGCTGACTCCGCGGGCAATGGCTGAACTTGATCAACTGGGTCTATCTCCCTGGCTTGAAGGTCGCGCCCGCAATAAAGGACTTCGAGCCGCTGGATTTGGCCAAGAGTTGTACCTACCGTGGCCGGGTGGCAATCTGCCGAATTATGGCGGCGCGGCTCCACGACTTGAACTTGATGCAGCAATCCGCCAGGTGGCAATTGATGCCGGAGTTGACGTCATGGAAGGAATGCGAGCAATTGATGCGGTCATGGACGGGGACAAAGTCGCGGGTGTCGTATTCACAATGAGTGGAGGCAAGGGTGCGAAGTCCGAAAATGTCACGATTCATTGCCTGCGCCTAATTGTTGCGGACGGCGCGAAATCACAACTTGGCCGCACACTCGGTCGCGAGTGGCACCGATCCACCGCATTTGGTGTGGCAGCTCGCGGCTACATCAAGTCGCACCGCTCTGACGACGAATGGATATCAAGTCACCTGGAACTTCGCGGTGAGAAAAATGAATTACTTTCCGGTTACGGCTGGGTATTCCCACTGGGCGACGGCGAGGTAAATGTCGGTGTGGGGACCCTTGCAACGGTGAAACGTCCAGCCGATGTGAATCTGCGCAGCCTCCTTACTTTTTACGCCGATCAACAACGTGATACCTGGCAGTTTGAAGGTGATATCCGCGCACCTTGGTCGGCGCTGTTGCCGATGGGTGGCGCTGTCAGCAATGTTGCCGGCGCGAACTGGGTTCTTATTGGTGATTCGGCCGGCTGTGTCAATCCACTGAACGGTGAGGGAATTGACTACGGCCTAGAAACTGGCCACCTCGCTGCACGGCTATTTGCCGACACTCCGGCGAATTCCCGGATGGACTTCACAACCGTGTGGCCGCAGATTCTGGTTGAGCACTATGGAACAGCGTTTTCAATTGCGCGCAGACTCGCAGGTTTGATCACAGTGCCGAAGTTGCTACCAACATTTGGCCCAATTGGAATGCGTTCAAAATTCCTCATGACAATTGCGTTGCGAGTAATGGGTAATCTGATTACGCCAGAAGACAAAGACGTTACCGCGCGACTGTGGCATTACGCGGGTAAGTCAAGTGTCAAGTTAGATTCACGACCACCGTTTAGTTGAGTGAACTCACTGAGATAAATAAATCTAGACGGACAGATCAAGGATCATCATGTCCGGATCGGACAGAGCACTTATGTCCTTGAAGTCGGATGTCACGATTGCCACGGGTTTTGGAAGTCTGGATGCAACTTCGACGAGTAACGCGTCGATAGTTACATTGCCGCGGATCGAAGTGCGTCCGACCCGTAAACCTGCGGCTCGTCCGACATTTTCATCAATTACCTGGACGTTAATACCTGTCAATAGACGGATGATGTTGACATCACGTGAGCTGCCACGAAGCACTTCCGTCAAGGTCGCCGATGTTGTGTAGATGCGTGTACCTCGAGCAGCTGCTTTTCTGAGTTGGAACCGTAGCGCTGAATTTTTGTCGCCTGCTGCACCAAGGGCTGTTGCATCTAGGACGAGGCTTCGGATGATTCGTAGCGCTGCCACATTTCCTCCCAGCGGAGGTCGGCTTTAGTTAGTTGCTCGGCAGTGGGATGGCCGAATTCTTCGTCGAGCTGGTCAAGAAATTCAATGAGGGCAAGTCTTTTCTCTTCTTGGGCAAGTATGCCGGTGACGTATGAGGAAAAGTTTGAGTTTGAAGCACGCCCTGCAACACGAGCCCGAAGGCCAGACGGAATAGTAATACTCACCTTGTCAAATGGCCCTGCCAGCAAATCGGCTAGGGCATCTTCGACGACCGAACGCTGATCAGCAGGGCTTGTGAAGGATTTTCTTGATTCACCGGACCGAGTCACTTTTCAATCCTACCCACGGTAGGATTGGGAGTCAATGGGGTCGAGTTTTTCAACTCGGCCCCATTGCGCTCACCAATAGTTCGCGTAACGGGACTTTTTGAGCTGATGTAATGAGCTGATGTAATGAATTGCGATTAGGCAGCGGCGCGGCTTGTAGCAGATTCTTTTGCCGCAGCGATTGATGCTTCCTTGTGTGAGATAAAACCTTCGAGTGCTGGGACAACTCCGGCGAGGCCGAATTCAACAGTGATTACTTCAATGTCGGTTGCACCCATGGCCGTTGCGAACTGGCGCAAATAACCCGATGCGTAATCCCAACCGGCCTTCGGGGTTCCATCAGCGTAGCTACCACCCTGAGCAACAACAAAAGTTACCTTCTTGCCAGCGAGGGTTGCTGTGCTTTCGTCGAAGACGCCGGGAATGATCACATTGTCAATGTAAGCCTTGAGAACTGAAGGAACGCTCCAGTTCCACATCGGGGTTGAAATCAGGACGTCGTCTGCCCCGGAAATTTCTTCAATCAGAAACATGCGGGCGCCCCCCTGGCGGCCATTGGCTCACTTCAATATGCAAAAGGGATGGCATGGAAACTCCTCTAGTAAGTTAGTTGAACGATCAACTAACAGTACTACAGGCTGAAATGCTCAACGACCGCAGGCCCGTCAAAGTGTGGACCAACCAACGCGCGCCATTGGGTGTATTGATCAGATTCACGGAAGCCAACAATGTGATCATCGAGTGTTTCCCAATCAATTGTGAACATGTAGACATTCGGCCGCTCCAGGCACCAGCCGACGTCGACAAATTCAATGACGCCTTTGACTTGGGAAAAAATTTCGGCGACAGCGCGTGTAAGGTCCACCATGAATTGCTTGTGAGCATCTTCCCGGATCGTTAGCTGGACAACTTCACGAATCATGGTGGACTCCATTCATTAGATACTTCAACTTTTTAGAAACTCCAGTCTTGGGTGAACATATCTTCCTGCATAGTTATGCGTAATGGATTCATCCGCAGGATTCCTGGCGAACCATCGAGCACCTTTGGCAAACCATGCATCAGGTCGGCGAAACCCGCAGCTTGCCTGTGCTCAAGTTCGGCCTCCTCGCTGGTGAAGACTTCGAATAACCAGACAATGTCCTCGGTATCGGGATCTGTCAGCACCGTATAGACCTCGGTGCCCGGTTCTTCCCCGATTCGATCCGCGTAGGTGTTCAGCAAATCAAGGAGTTCAGTTCGCTTGCCCTCGAGGACGTTGAGTCGAACGAGTAACGCCTGTCGACCCGGCAAAAGCCCGTCAAGAAGCATTGTTCTCGAGATACCAGTCATAGGTTGCGGCAAGCCCGTCACCTAATTTAATAGACGGGTACCAACCGAGGGCGTTGATTCGACTGGTATCCAACAACTTGCGAGGCATGCCGTCAGGCTTACTGGAATCCCATGCGAGATCGCCCTCAAATCCAACAACACCGGCAACGGTCTCGGCAAGTTCACGGATGGGCAGGTCATCTCCCCAACCAACGTTGATGGTTTCATGTGAGTCGTAATTTTGTAGGAGCATCAGACACGCATCGGCAAGATCATCCACGTGTAAAAACTCGCGGCGAGGCGCACCGGTACCCCAAAGGGTTACCGACTTTGCGCCACTTTCTTTGGCTTCATGGAAGCGACGGATGAATGCGGGAAGTACATGTGAGGTTTCCAGGTTGAAGTTGTCACCGGGACCATAAAGATTTGTCGGCATCGCCGAAATCCACTTGCGCCCGTACTGGGTGCGAAAAGCTTCGATGTAATAAATGCCAGCGATCTTTGCCATGGCGTATGCCTGGTTGGTTGGTTCAAGTGGCCCGGTCATCAAACTTGATTCCCGAATCGGTTGCGTGGCATGACGTGGATAGATACAACTGGAGCCCAGAAAAAGGAATCGTTCAACGTTGGCAGCATGTGCGCCGTCCATAACATTGGTTTGAATCAACAAGTTGTCTTTGAGGAATTCAACAGGATGCGTGGAGTTCGCCATGATTCCGCCGACTTTGGCGGCGGCATCGATCACAATGTCAGGCTTTGCTTCGTTGATCGCGTCCATGGTGGCTTCCCGATCCCGCAAATCAAGTTCACTCGAAGTCCAACCAATGATCTCCCCGGCACCCTTGGCAACAAGTGCTCTAGCAAGTGCGGATCCCACCAAGCCGCGGTGGCCGGCCACATAAACCTTGGCGGCGGGCCAATTAATTTCAGTTTGAGATTCACTCACGCGCCCATCTTTCCATAGAGGAATATTCGGTGTGCGTCGCTCTGTCATAAAAAGTAGAGTGGTCGTAGGCGCGTCGTCACTGTGGAAAAACTTCAATCAATTCTCGCCCGGATCGGAGACAACCCGCGAATAGTTGCAAGTGGGAACTTTGCCGCCCCAAAAACGCTCCTACAGGCCGTAGATTCAGTGTTTCCCACCTATCGACCCCACATGCTTAACGCGAATCCAGGAATTCCTGACCGAGAGGGTGTCACCTACGAGACTACATTTGTCGGCGCAGGAATGCGTGATCATGTGCGACTCGTGTACATCCCGGCAAGACTGAGTCTGGTACCGGAACTATTCCGGGATCACTACAAGCCAGACGTTGTGCTGCTGCACACATCAACTCAGCGTTTTGACACCGTGAGCCTGGAGACCGAGGTCAACATATTGCCGTCAGCGATTGAGGCGACGCGTGAACATGGTGGATTGGTAATTGCGCAGGCAAATACCCAAATGCCGTACACCTATGGTGATTCACAGGTGTACCACGACGATATTGACTTCCTGGTCGAAGTTGATGAACCCCTTGACGGCTACGAGCCCATTGCACCGAGTCCGGTGAGTCAATCAATTGGGCGAGCAATTGCGGCGCGCGTTGGTGACGGCTCAACTATGCAACTGGGCATCGGCGAGGTACCCAATGCGGTAGTGAGTTGCCTTGCTGAGCGCAAGGGGTTGCGGATCTGGTCCGAAATGTTCAGTGATGGAGTACTTGATCTCCATAAAAGTGGTGCCCTGGATCACGATCGCCCGCTGACAGCGTCCTTTTTTGGCTCGCGTGAACTCTATGACTGGGTGCACTTGAACACACGCATCCGCATGATGCGCACGGAGTTCACAAATAACCCAGGCAGGATTGAAAAACAGGCGCTCATGACCAGCGTGAACAGTGCACTTCAAGTAGATCTTTTGGACCAAGCAAATGCAAGTCGTATTAAAGGTCGAATCTATTCGGGCTTTGGTGGCCAGACTGACTTTATTGTCGGCGCGTTGCATTCGCGTGGAGGTCAATCTTTTATTGCCCTGCCGTCCTGGCATGCAAAGGCGGGCGTGTCAACGATCGTGCCATTGCTGGACGAACCGGTGACAAGTTTCCAACACAGTGCGGTAGCAACGGAGAATGGAATCGCCGACATCTTCGGTCGCAGCCAAGCTGATCAGGCAAGGAACATAATTAAATATGCAGCCCACGAAAGCGTTAAAGCAGACCTAACCAAAGCCGCAGTGGACATGCGGCTATTTGAGCGTTAGGAGACACGCGGTCAATACCGACTAGTCTTAATGCGTGTTTGGTAACCGAAATAAGACGCCGCTACCGCCCTCGAAATACCGCATGGGCGGGAAACATTTTAAAAACGACAAGGCTTTTATTAAGACAGCCGTACGCGATGTTAAGCGCCTGGAGAAGTACTGCGAGCTCAACCCGGAATCGTCATTGCTGGATTGGGGTTGTGGAGCAGGTCGCCTGGCAATCGGGGTTAAAGACTATTTCCCGTCGATCCGGGACTATCACGGTGTCGACGTACAGCGTGAACTGATTGACTGGGGACAGGAGAACCTGGCAGGTGATGGCTACCGGTTCACCTACGTTGACGTCAGTAACGAGCGCTACAACCCCGACGGTTCACCCGAACGCACCCTCAGCGCAGACCCGCACAGTGTTGACGTTTTTTACGCCTATTCGGTCTTTAGCCACATGAACGCGGCAGACACCGGCGGGTATTTAGAACTACTCGGGCAGGCACTCACCACGACGGGCAAGGCATTTGTGACCTGCTTCGTCGAGGAAGACGTCCCCGATTGGGATGAAAACCCGGCGGGATACGGCCCACTTGAGTGGAAAGGCCGGCTGCACTGCACCCGATTCTCCCGCCAGTACTTCGAATCCCTCGTAAATGCAGGGGGACTTGCAGTGGACCGGTTTGAGTACGGCCGGGAAACGGATGGCCAAAGTTTATACATTTTACGGCGCCGCTGAAAGGAAATGCGACCCCGATGGGTTAGGTTGAATGCGGTTAACCCGTACTTCCCCCAACCGCGAAGGGTTTCACACTATGCGTCGTACTTTGGCCCTAACATTAAGTTCCGCTTTCCTCGCTAGTTCACTCGTTGGATCGAGCGTCTCTCCAGCAACTGCTGTGACGAGCCCGATCCCAACAAACCAGTTCGGAATGCATGTACCCGCGATCGCCGAGGGTGTTGACCCGGGTGTGAGTTACGGTGCGATCCGCCTGTGGGACTCAGGTATCGCCTGGGGCCAGGTTCAGCAAAAAAAGAACACTTACTGGTGGGATGGCATGGATCGCGCAATCGGCAATGCGAACGATCAAAAAGTCAGCATTCTCTATGTTCTTGGTTCAACCCCGCAATGGGCCGCAACAAAGCTGCAGCAGGGCACGTACCCCAATCAGGGCGCGGCCTCCATGCCCAAGCTCAAAGACTGGAGGACCTGGGTCAGGGCTGTTGTGAACCGTTACGGGGACAGCATTGATTCTTACCAGATTTGGAATGAAGCGAACCTCAAAGATTTCTGGCAAGGGACGCCAAAGCAAATGGCGAAATTAACCAAAACTGCATCGAGAATAATACGTAAGGGTGATCCCACCGCCCAGGTCGTGAGCGCGAGTACCACGATTCGTTTGAAGTCCGCCTACAAGAAGTTTTTCCCGGCTTATCTTAAGGAACTCAAGAAAGTTAAGTGGCCGGTTGACGCAATTGCAATTCACAGTTACCCCGATGGTCGTGGGACTCCTGCGGATCGAGCCGAATTGGTCGAAACCGTCAAGATCCAACTCAACAAGTCTCGAGTCCCGTCAAGTAAGGAACTGTGGGACACCGAAGTCAACTACGGAATTAAGGGCCCAGGAAAGATCAAGGGCCGGACCATCAGTGGGGCAAATGCCGCCGCGTGGGTTGCACAGACCTACCTTGACAACCTGCGACTTGGCATTGATCGCGCGTACTGGTACTTCTGGGCACCGGATACCAAACGAATCGGTATCGCCATGCAGGACGGAACCACCGGAGCAGCCGGGTACCAGTCAGTTTTCAACTGGATGAACGAGTCGTACTACAGCTGCACCACTGGACCCGTCAACACGTGTAATTTCGGGGATAACGACAACGTGGACATAGTGGTGTGGTCCTCAGTTGGAACGAATGCTTACACTGTGCCGGCTAATGCAACACTCTCGTGCAATGCACTCAACGAGTGCACGGCAGTGGCACCAGGACAGTCAATAGCGATAGGAAATATGCCCACATGGTTTGGAACATCGGTCACTCAAAAGTAGTTTCACTTGCCGCTGGAGTTTCTGCACTTGCTTTGATCTTGACCGCTTGTGGGTCATCAGGTTCAGACGGTGCTGATCCCACGGCAACAAGCTCGGAGTCTGCAACTGCGGTTGTCAATGGCGTTCCCGCATCGATGGTGGGCATGCACATTGAAGGTGCCGAGAGTGGCGCTTGGGCAGCGGCACCATTTGGAGCGTTGCGCATGTGGGACAACGGAACTGCTTGGAGCCAAATTGAACTCGCCAAGGGTGAGTTCAAGTGGAGCAACATTGACGGCTTGTTGGAGA
>JBDNFH010000082.1:0-3755 GCA_041689915.1 Candidatus Nanopelagicales bacterium
GGATCGCGACATACTCAGTTGCAGTCGAGACGTCTGACTGTGCCGTCCAGCGAGTGCAAGTAATCTATTCCACAGTGTCGACCCACTCCGATTGCCGTCTCGTCGTCCGGTCCGTCGATTTTGCCGCACCACTCGGTATACCCGTCCGGCGTTGAGAAGCTACCCTCCGGATACTCGGTGTCGAAATCGTCTGCGTAGATACAGTGTTCGTGAGCCCCGTCCCAGTAAATGACATAACGAACTCCCTCGAACGTACAGCGTGTTGTTTCTGTGATCTCCAATAATTCTGTGATTTTCATTTATATTCCCTAAAATAGTGTTATGTTATTAAGTAAAGTCCCGAAGGAAAACTCTCTTCGCAGGGTTAAAGTTCCTCGGGTTTTTGGTTCTCCTCGCTGTAAAGTTTAAGCTCTGCGTGTGGCTTCTTGATAAGCTCATCGGTTTCTACTTGGCCACAAAGGTCATCGATATCTGTGGCCGAAGGTACGTCGTAAATGCCTTCAAAGTGTAACGACTTGTGCATCGCTTCCCGCACTTCAGCATTAAAATTTTCCTGCAGGTAGCGTAAAGCAAACAAGATTATACCGTCTCGTTGTTTATTGTTTGCCGTTCCGTTGACCAACGTTTGTTTGGCTAGCTCGTAGGTGCGACTGAGACCTGGCCAAGGCAGTAGGTCGCGAATGCGCTTTATAGTGAGTTCGGTTTCCGTTGGTCCGCACCCAAACGCGAGTTCGATATTACCTACGAGTTGCAGCAGAATATCTCTATTCGTCATAAAAGTATGCCTCTAATGTTGTTTCAATTTCGCTGTTAAACTGTTCGGCCCACAAGTCGCAGAACAGGTCCCCGCCAGGCGGCAGGAACATATCAGCCATTTCGGTTTCGTCGCCTTGGAAGTCCGGATGAAGGATACAATTCACCCCATCTGATAGCCAATGGTTTTTATCCGTCTCAGTATCCGTTAACGAAAATCCGTTGAAGTGTTCGTCAACTCGAAACCTTCCTGGTCTGGGAAGGAACTCAATAACGAGTTCTTTGATTTTATCGACTGCTTGATTAAGCAGCTGCATACGCTGCAGCGAGCACCTCTCAGTCGGGCTACTGATTTCTGCAAGTAGATCAGTAAGTAATGTAGCTTGGTTGAAAACGTCATAAGACATCTGCATGTATTTGTGGGGCATCAATCTTCTCCTGTATTAAAAGGATTAAAACTTTCATACATGTATTGTTGTACCAACAATCAACATCGACAGCCTAAACGTATTTCGTAGGCATTAAAGTCAAGCCATAAGCTTTAATTGCATAAGCCAGAATCTCACCCAGGAACTCGTCGTTTCTGAGTCGAGTAAACTCCAACGACCATTGATCAGGTAGCATGACAGACGGATTTACATGGATCTCCGATTTGATTTCCACTCTGACTGTGTTCGCGACTTTATCGTAATGCCCAACTACCGTTAGGTAGCTAGGTAGGGATTCGATTGATATTTGCCATTCAGTCATTTTATTTTCCATAATTATTCTCTCCATTTTCTAGCGTTAGCAATGATTTCGCCATCATCGAGCATGCCCGCTGCTTTGCCCGGATCCTGCCCGTCTACGATGAGCGCAGCTTGACTTGGCGACCAATTAAAACCTGTACCGTGATGCGCACAGCATTCCGCAACAAACTGGATTGCTGAGGCTCTATCGATATATTTTGGACTCGGGAATCGACTCCCTGGCCCTTCCCAGAAGTCCAGAAAAAACTTACCAGACTGAGTCCGATACAAGTCGATCCAGTGAGCGTAGTAGTCTGTCTTGTACTCGGCTCCCATGATTGGAGTTCCAGCAAGCGACTGACTGCGATGCACTAAAGTGTTACGCGATTTAAGACTTAATGTAGACATGACAATGCCTCCTCATAAAATTTATTAACGCAAAAAGGAAGCCCCCCGGGGGGGGCCTGGGAAACGTGTTATGTAATTGTTATCGAGTGTATCTGCGCCGCGACATACAAATCTGCGGTAACCCCGTCATACAACGAAATTCCATGCTCGTCCTCTGTTTCCTCCGCCTCAGGCTCCAACCAGAAATCCTCTCCTGCATCCTGGACAAGCATTTCAGCTGCGTATTCGTTATCGCCGTAAAAATTACTGACATTGAACCGCGTAGCATGCTCAACTCCCTCGTCGTCGATAAGGATAATTGGGGAATTAGACTGCGCGAAGTCTGTTGAGAACTTAATAGTCCCACCAGACTTCAGCTTGACAGTGTAGGTTTTTGTAGCCATGTGTCCCTCCTAAAATTAGCGTGAAAAGAAAAGCCCCGAAAGTATTTCGTCTTCCTCTGCCAGCAAGTTTTATTTCGACAGACATGCACGGAAGGCGGCATCGTTGGCTTCAAGAAGCTTTCTCAAAACGACGGCGGTTTCAGGATTTTTGGGAGACCGATAGGCCACTTGATTGGCAAGTATACAGAACGGTTTGTTAACCTTCTGCAGGAATTCCGGCTCGTTTCTATAGTGGAAATACTTCAAAATGTGTCTGACTGTCGGATGTAGTGTTGCTTGCCCTGAAGGTTCTGAGAAGTAGTAAGTAGTTGGAGGACACTCGCCATGATTTTCTGTAGAAACTATTTCAGTTTCAACGATCATTGGCGTCCGCTTTCCAGCGTCAGCGTCAGCGTCAGCGTCAGCGTCAGGTTCAATCACGACGTTGTAATTTGCATCGTCCGGGTCTTGATTGTATTCATGACGAACGATGCACTGGCACTTAATAGTTACGATTGAAGTTTTCATCTTGTCTCCTTTGTGATTTGTTGTTTGACTGACACCCTAGTAGCAGGTGCCTACTTAGACACAAGAAGACAGTAGCCTTCTTCAGCCAGCGTCGCTGGCTTGTGCCAATATCCGCAGAATTTGTATTTTCGGCTATTTTTCCAGATGCAGCCTTGCTCCCTAGCAAGGCTGTTACAGTCTGACAACGTGCCGGTGAATACCACCGGCAAATCCATCGTATCAGTATCCTTTTGGACATGTTCCATCGTCAGCTTTCTCAATTCTGACATCTTCGGTCCCCTTGCAAATTTTGGGATAGAGTAGGGCGTCAGGGCCACTCCCTAACGCCCTAGTAGCAGGTGCCTAATCTTCGTCTTCGTCGTCTTCGGACAAGTCCAAGGAAAAGTGTTTGCAGAACGGGAATTGGCACTTGCGGTGCGGATTGCCGGTGAAGCGAGCGTGTTCCACTTCACCATAGACGTGTTCGTGGTTCTCGGCGAGCCAATCGTCAATTTCGCCTTCGCTGACTTGTTCGAAGCACAGTTCATCGTCGTTGGCGTCATTGACGGACCATTGTGCGCCGGTCGGCAGGTGAGTGACCCGCCACTGGTCACGCTCGAAGTCCACTTGTAGATCGGACGGTTCTACGTTCTGACCTGACAATTCATGCTCGTTGTCGTTGAGGAACGCTTGGCGAATTTCGCCTTTGCTTGTTGCGGTGTTGTCTGACTTGAGCATTGTGTTGTCTCCATTGCAAAAGTTGTATTGGATGGGTGATGCCCTACTAGCAGGTGCCTAGTCTTCGTCGGAAGTACAGTACAGTTCGAGCTTGGCTTGTGCGAGTAGCACGGATTCGGCATTGAGCGATCCGTCGAATCCGTGGTGCTGTTGGAGGTAGTCTTTCACGTCTTCGGCGAAAGCAGCAGCGGCACAGGTCGAGAACGGGAAATTCGCCTTGCCGTAATTGCACTCATTACTCTTGAGCGGCGAGCCGTAA
>JBDNFH010000083.1:0-27530 GCA_041689915.1 Candidatus Nanopelagicales bacterium
GCAGCGGCTGATTCCAGCGCATCCAGAAGCAAGTCCGATCCGTAGCCGCTGCCTTGAAGGTCACGGATGATCGCCAAGCGCGCGATCAGGTAGCCGGGGATACGGCTGGAATAGCCACCGCGCACACTTCGACTGAGATCGTCCGGAGCGACGTTAGCAGGGGTGATCGCGAAGTATCCAACGACGACTTCGGAGTCTGGCTCACGCCAGACGTAAACCTGTGCCATACCGGAGCCTTGAGCACGTCGAGCGTCGTCCTTCAGCCACTGGTCTAACTGGCTCCCTACCCGAGTCGAACGAGTCGACGACGTGGTGCTCGTTCCGCCTCTCGGAGACGTACACCTCATCGTCTGACGTGACGGCTCGGCCGGGCCGCGATCCTCGCCAACGCGGGAATTGCCTCGGCAGCACTGTCGAGTGCCGCGAGCAACGCCTCATACTCCGATGCGGGCATGCGGGTCACATCAACCTCACGACCAAGGATCTCATCAGCTTCCTTGAGTGCAGCCCGATGGAGTAGGTGGGCTACGGACTCGTGGGCAGCCTTCGCGGCCGCACCGATCCGTGCACGATCCGCGGAACTCACACGTGTTTCCAGCCGTTCGAGTGTTTGCGTCGACTCGTTTGCCTTGTGCTTTCTCATACCGGCAAATTACCGGTATATCCTCTTTCATACAAGAGGTGGGCGCGCTGGGGTGCCGTCGATGCCGATCGCCGGTAGGCCCGCCAAGAGCTCGTGACATTGCGCGCTACGCCCGGGCGGATCCTTACGCTCTAGACGGTCGCCTTTCTACACTACAAATAGTCGCTTCATTACCCGCGCAGGGTGATCCATGTTGAGAACGATCCAGCATTGAAAGACTCGAGGAAAATCAACACTCTCTGTTGCGGGATCAGCGATTAGAGACTGATCAGTACTCGGCTGGTGCTTCCAGCTTCAACTTGCTCGTGAGCTGCAACGATTTCGGTGAGTGGAAGTAGCGTGATCGGTGGTGGGGTCAGGGCTCCTTCAGCGAGTGCCTGCTCAAGGAGTTCGATCCCGTTCCAGAATTTTTCTTTCTGGACGTTGTAGAGCATCATGAATTCAATCGTGACGCACGCGGTCATGAGTGCTCGGCGCGGAAGTACGGGATCTTCGCCGTCCGCGGCGTAGGACACGATCTTCATGCCTGGTTGTGAGATCTCAAGGTCAAGTTCGAGGTTTGCTGCAAGATTTACTTCAACGATCCGTGTGATTCCTTGACCTTTGAGTTGATCGCTTGCGTCATTGTCTTTGTAATTGACAACAACGTCAGCACCGGCTTCCGTGGCTACCTTCGCTTTGCTCTGGGTACTGACCGTTGTGAAAACGCGAGCACCTGCCCATTTGGCTAACTGCACTGTCACGCGGCCCACAGCGCCCGCCCCTCCGCTCACCAAAACTGTTTCGCCGACAATAGGTTCATCGGCAAATAAACAATAGGCAGCGGTAACTGCTGGGACACCTAACGTTGCGCCGAGCTCGAGTGAAACCGAGTCCGGAAGATGACGGGCAAGTTCGCTGTTGACAACGCAGTACTGCGCCGCGGTTCCATAGCGATTCCCACTCGCGGCCAGCATGACCCACACGCGCTCACCGATTCGATTCGTGTCGATTCCTGCGCCAACCGCATCAATTACGCCACCGCCGTCGTGGTGGGGGATCTGGAACGCTTTGATGGTCATGGGGACTTTCCCGCCACGGGATTTGACATCGGTCGGGTTGATTCCCGAGAACGCGATTTTGACCCTGACCTGGCCGGGACCTGGTTCGGGTTTCTCAATCTCTTTCACCTGGAGAACCTGCGAGGCGGGGCCGGTCTGTTCAAAAAGGGCAGCATGCATAGGGCTAGTTAAGCGCATAGATTAAGTGCATGTCTTGAGGGCTCAGAAATGCCAACTCAGGTCTAAGGTAAAGCGTGATTAATCTGCTGGGCCGATATCTCGCACCCCACAAAAAAATCTTGACCGTGATATCCGGATTGCTACTCGTGCAGGCAATTGGCACTCTGATTCTGCCGAGCCTGAACGCGGAAATCATTAACCAAGGTGTTGTCGTTGGGGATTCCGGTTTTATTTTGCAAAACGGCGCCATCATGTTGGTGGTGAGTATTTTGATTGGTATTGCCACGGTGATCGCCGTCTACTTCAGTGCGCGAACGGCCATGCGGGTTGGGCGCGATATGCGGGGTGACATGTTCCGGCGGGTGGAGAAGTTTTCGGTTGCTCAAATGCACGGATTCGGTATCCCTTCATTGATCACGCGCAATACAAATGATGTTCAGCAGATTCAAATGCTGGTCATGGTGGGGTTGACCATGATGGTGCTCGCACCGGTTACCGCGATCGGTGGCGTGATCATGGCGCTACGGGAAAATGTGCAACTCTCGGCGATTTTGATCGTCACGATACCAATCATGCTGATCGTGATTGGGTTCATGGTTGCTAAAGCAGTCCCACTGTTTCGCTCCATGCAGGTCAAAATTGATGGTGTCAATGAAGTACTCCGCGAGAACCTTTCCGGGATTCGTGTGATTCGCGCATTCGTCCGCACCAAACATGAAGAATCGCGCTTTGCTGAAGCGAATGGTGAACTCGCCGGTGTCGCGCTTCGGGTCACCCGACTTTTTGCCTTGATCATGCCGGCCTTGATGTTGATCATGAACGTGACAATCGTTGCGACCATTTGGTTTGGCGGGTATTTGGTCAACGACGGCAGCATGCCAATTGGAAACCTGTTGGCTTTTCAGTCTTACATTATGCAAATTCTATTCTCAGTCATGATGGCCGTGATGACCATGATGATGGTTCCCCGTGCTGCAGCTTCAGCAGAAAGAATCAATGCGGTCCTTGATACCGAACCCGCAATTGTCGAACCCGCTGCACCCGTTGCTCGCAGCAACTGGACCGGTCGGATCGAATTGGACAACGTCACCTTTAGTTACCCGGGGGCCCAAGATCCCGTGTTGCGTGGGCTTTCCGCCGTGATCGAGCCCGGGATGACCACCGCGATTGTTGGCGGCACCGGGTCAGGTAAGTCGACCTTGCTTAATTTGCTGCCGCGTTTACTCGATGTCACTTCCGGCCGGATCGCTATTGACGGGATCGCCGTTCGCGATCTCGCCCTTGCTGATCTATGGAACCTATTTGGAATCGTCCCGCAGAAATCATTCCTTTTTAGTGGAACGGTTGAAAGCAATATTCGTTTCGGGCGGGTGGATGCTACCGATGCGCAGGTGTGGAACGCCCTTGAAATCGCGCAGGCTTCCGAGTTCGTTGCTGGTTTGAGTGACGGGCTTGATTCTCGCGTTGATCAAGGCGGTGTCAATTTTTCCGGCGGTCAACGCCAACGTCTTGCGATGGCCCGGTGCATTATTCGCGAGCCGCAGATCTACCTGTTCGACGACAGCTTCTCGGCACTGGACTACTCAACCGATGCCAGGCTGCGTGCGGCCCTCACGGATCAAACTCAAGGCAAAACCGTGATCATTGTTGCCCAACGGATCAATACGGTGCGCAACGCTGGCCGAATCATTGTGCTTGAACGAGGGGACATTGTGGGAACTGGAACCCACGCGGAACTCCTGGAAACCTGCACCGCCTACCGAGAAATCACCCAATCCCAGGCTCAGTTGGAGACGGCACCGTGAGCAAAGCCGGAACGGTAAGTGCGGTACCTGCCGCTCGTCCTCCTATGGGTGGCGGTCCCATGGGCGGCCGTCCCGGTGGCCCGATGGGTGGCATGGGAATGGGGGCGAGCACCGCGAAGGCACAAAACTTTAAAGCTTCACTGCACCGGTTCGGCCAACGCTTGCGACCTGAGCGAAGTGTTATTGCATCGGTAATTCTTTTAGCCTCGGCCAGCGTATTTCTCGCCGTATTAGGTCCCAAACTTTTGGGTAATGCAACCAATATTGTTTTTGACGGTTTTATTAGTACGCAGTTCCCGGAAGGTATTACGCAGGAGCAGGCTGTTGCTTCACTCCAAGCTGAAGGTAAAACCGACCAAGCCCAAATGGTCGCTTCCATGACACTGACGCCAGGTCTTGGCGTTGACTTCACAGCCTTAGCACAACTGTTGTCTTTGATCGTTGTGATCTACGTGCTGAGTTCGATTCTGAGTTGGGCGCAGAACTACCTGATGGCTGGCGTTACCCAGCGAACCATGTTCCGTTTGCGTGAGGACGTGGACCACAAACTCGGCCGTATGCCGCTGAAGTATTTCGACACCGCATCTCGCGGCGATGTCCTGAGTCGCGTGACGAACGATATTGACAACATTTCGACAACCTTGCAACAAACGTTGACCCAGTTGATCACCGCAATTCTGACCGTCTTTGGTGTTTTGGCCATGATGTTATGGATCAGCCCGCTGCTCGCGATCATTTCGCTGGTCACCATTCCGTTGTCGTTCGGGATCACCATGCTGATTGCCAAGCGCTCGCAACCAGAGTTCGTGAAGCAATGGATGTGGACCGGCAAACTCAATGGTCACGTCGAGGAAGCATTCTCTGGGCAAGAACTGGTCAAGATTTTCGGCCACCGCGACGCAACAATTGCGCAGTTCGATTCGGCAAATGACAAGATGTATCACAGCAGTTTCCGTGCTCAGTTCATTTCCGGAATCATTCAACCCGCCATGACGGTGATCTCGAACTTGAATTACGTTGCCATTGCAGTAATCGGCGGACTCCGCGTTGCCTCGGGCACCATGTCCTTGGGAGATGTTCAAGCATTCGTTCAATACTCGCGTCAATTCACCATGCCCATCACCCAAATCGCTGGAGTCGCAAACCTGTTGCAGTCCGGTGTCGCCTCTGTTGAACGGGTATATGAATTACTCGACGAATCAGAAGAAGAACCAGACTCCCCGCTCGATGCGCAATTGGGAGAAGTGAAAGGCCGAATTGCCTTCGAGAACGTCAGCTTCCGCTATGTTGCCGACCGCCCGCTCATTGACAATTTCAATCTAGAAGTTAAACCCGGTCAGATCGTGGCGATCGTTGGACCAACCGGTGCTGGCAAAACCACCCTGGTCAATTTGCTCATGCGTTTTTACGACATTGATGCTGGGCGGATCACTATCGACGGAAACTCAATCATGGACCTCCACCGCGACGACGTTCGTCGATCTTTCGGCATGGTATTGCAGGACACTTGGCTCTTTGACGGCACGATTCGCGACAACATCGCCTACGGCGCCGCAAATGCAACCCCCGAGAAAATTGATGAGGCCGCACGCGCTGCCCGGGTTGATCACTTTGTTCGTACCCTGCCCGACGGCTACGACACGGTCCTGACGGAAGCCGGCGAGAACATCAGCGCTGGCGAGCGCCAGCTCCTCACCATTGCGCGGGCATTCCTGTCAAACCCCGCCGTCTTGATTCTCGACGAAGCCACCAGTTCAGTGGACACGAGAACAGAAATGCTGATCCAGGATGCGATGGCCGATCTGCGCACGGGACGCACTGCCTTCGTGATTGCCCACCGACTGTCCACGATTCGTAATGCAGACATAATCATTGTTCTTGAAGAGGGCAACATTGTTGAACAGGGCGATCACGATTCACTTCTCACCGCAAACGGCGCCTACGCTCGCCTTCATCAGAGCCAGTTCCTCACTAGAAACGAGGATGAGGACGCCTAAACACCTCTCGTGTTGGCAGACCGCAATGACTGAAACCACCGAGCCGAGTCCAAGCTCTGGTACGGAATCGGCGGATGCACAGACACGACTGAACGCGATGCCACCCCAATGCCACCCCAATGTAAGGCCAGGTACGTAACTTGCAGGCCAATAAATGCGAATATGCGCGAAAAGCCCACTTTGTTCCCTTGTGAAGAGTAGCCTCCCGGCCACGGGCATTCGGCCCTGATTCACAACCTTGGGGCCAACCGACCCCACAACGCATGGAGGTTTCGTGAGCGAAAAAATAACAGCCAGCGGCGGCATCACCTACACGCAGGCGAGCGACGAATATTTTGATAAACGTGGACTTAAGCGGCATGCGGGTGCCGCGGCATTGTGGGGATTGGGAGTTGCCGCCGTTATTTCCGGTGACTTCTCGGGGTGGAATCTTGGAATCGGCGAAGCTGGCTGGGGCGGGATGCTCATTGCCACAATCATTATCGGCGGGATGTACCTGCTGATGATCTACAGCATCTCTGAAATGTCAGCCGCTATGCCCCACACCGGTGGGGCATATTCATTTGCGCGCTCGGCATTTGGGCCGTGGGGTGGTTTCTTTACCGGCTTCGCCGAGACAATCGAATACGTGATCACGACGGCTGTTGTCGGAACCTTTGCCGGACTCTATGCCGACGCGATCCTGCAGGACTTATTTGACGTCTCCTGGCCGCTGTGGTTGTGGGTAATTATTTTCTATGCAATCTTCGTTGCATTAAATGCTGCCGGTGCTGCTGCATCATTTAGGTTCGCATTTGTCATCGCGATCATTTCGCTGATTGTTCTGGCAATCTTTGCAGTCACCGCAATCTTCTCCGGAAAATTCAGCACCGACAACTTGATGGACATTGTTCCCCAAGACGGCGGGTCCACCTTCTTACCCTTTGGCGTATTGGGTATTTTCCTTGCCCTACCATTTGCGATCTGGTTCTTTCTTGGAATTGAAGAGTTGCCATTGGCTGCTGAAGAGACCCACACCCCGGCGCGCGATATTCCACGCGGATCCATTATTGGAATGTTCACGCTACTGGTGAGCGCTTTTACCGTGTTGATTCTTAATCCGGGAGTGATGGGTTCGGCGGCTATCTCGACTTCCGGTGAACCCATCTTGGACGGCTTCAGGGCAATATTCCCCAATAGCAATATTGCGGCACTGCTCTCCCTGATGGCGCTTGCCGGTTTGATTGCATCCTTCCAAGGGATCATGTTTGCCGCCGGTCGAAATGTTTTCTCACTCTCCCGCGCGGGGTACTACCCGAAGTTCCTTTCCCTTACCGGAAAGAAAACAAAGTCGCCATGGGTTGCATTGCTTGCTAGTGCGATCGTTGGAATTGTGTTGATCTTTGGCCTTGGTGAATTTGTCTACTCCGGTGATCCAGTCGCCGCCGCTGGTGCACTTTTGTTAATTGCAGTTTTTGGTGCCGTGATCGCCTACGTCGCTCAAATGCTGTCTTTCATCGTGCTTCGACGCAAACTCCCCAACGTCGATCGCCCTTACCGCAGTCCGGTTGGATTGTGGGGGGCATTTATCGCGGGCGTTATCGCCCTGATCACGTTGATTCTGATGCCGTTCAACGCGGATTACCGCGGAGTGATCCTGTGGGTGGCAATTGTCTACGCAATTGGCTTGATTCTCTTTGGGCTATTTGGCCGCCAGCGTCTGGTCCTCTCCCCCGAAGAGGAATACGCCATAACCGGTGGCCATAAAGGCGCTCCACCCATTGGTCGGTAGTGGTAACAGATAAGAACGCATAGGTCAGTGCCCGGTAGTGGGATTCACGTCCACTTCCGGGCGCTGCCTTCACTGCATGTCTATCTCATAGTGTTAGCCATCTACTAAGGAGTCCCATGGCTAGACCCAAACCATTGACAACAGATCAGCTTAAAAGCTATATCGAGGCTGGTGAAATTGACACGGTAGCCGTCTCTTTGACCGATATGCAGGGACGACTTCAGGGTAAGCGCCTCGATGCTGATTATTTTATTGAAGATGTCCTTGATGGTCACACCGAAAGTTGCAATTACCTGATGGCGGTGGACATCGATATGAACACTGTCGACGGTTATGCGATGTCTTCATGGGAGCGCGGCTACGGCGATATGGTCATGAAGCCAGACTTGAACACCCTGCACCGGATCCCATGGCAGTCCGGGACTGTTGGCGTGCTCTGCGACTTGGAGACAACCGAGGGCGAACCCGTTGCTCCTTCACCACGCCAAGTGCTCAAACGCCAACTTGCACTTTTAAAGGACGCCGGCTTCGAAGCATTCGTAGGTACTGAACTTGAGTTCATTGTTTTCAACGACACCTACGAAGAAGCATGGATGGCGAATTACCGCGATCTCACCCCCGCAAATCTGTACAACGTGGATTACTCCATGTTGGGTACCGCTCGCGTTGAACCACTACTGCAAAAAATTCGCAAAGACATGAGCGCAGCCGGTTTAATCGTTGAAAGCGCAAAAGGTGAATGCAATCTAGGTCAACATGAAATTGCATTCAAATATCAAGAAGCACTTCGCACCTGCGACAACCACAGCATTTACAAAACTGGTTCAAAGGAAATCGCTGCCCAAGAAGGCATGGCATTGACGTTCATGGCCAAGTTCAATGAGCGCGAAGGCAACTCCTGCCACATCCACATTTCACTTCGTGGCCTTGATGGCTCAATGGCCATGGCCGACAGCAATGATAAAGAACAGGGGCTGTCCGAATTGGGGGCGTCTTTCATCGCCGGGCAACTCGCTCACGCACAGGAACTGACATTGCTTTTTGCACCACAAATCAACTCCTATAAGCGATACGTTCCAGGGTCTTTCGCTCCGACCGCGATTCGCTGGGGCCGGGACAACCGCACCTGCGCCTTCCGACTGGTCGGACACGGTCCATCCCTTCGAATTGAAAACCGAGTACCAGGAGGCGACGTGAATCCGTATCTCGCTGTTGCCGGCATGATTGCCGCTGGCCTTGACGGAATCAAGAACAAGCTCACTTTGGAAGTTCCCGAGACCGGCAACGCGTATGAGAGTGACTCGGAGCGGGTGGCATCAAACATGAATCAAGCCTTGCTTAATTGGGAAGATTCGAAATGGATCACCGCAACCTTTGGCAAAGAAGTACAGGATCACTATTCCAATATGGCCCGCGTTGAGATCGCTGACTTTGGTCGCAGCGTGACCGACTGGGAACGCGTGAGATCTTTCGAAAGAATGTAGTAGCGTCACCTTCCCCCGACTCAGGAGAACACATGCACGAGGTAATCAACCCAGCGACCGAGCAGGTCGTTGCCCAAGTCCCTTTGAACGATGTGGAAAGCACCGACGCGGCAATTGCCCAGGCGCATGCTGCCTTCGCGACTTGGCGCGAAGTCGCCCCTGGGGATCGCGCGAATCTGCTGCGCCGGTTCTCTGATGTTGTTCGTGATCACGTAGAAGAACTAGCACTGCTTGAAGTTGCGAACTCCGGTCACACAATTGGTAACGCACGTTGGGAAGCAAATAACGTTGCCAACGTTTTGGCCTACTACGCGGGATCACCCGAACGACTTTTTGGGCAGCAAATCCCTGTGGCCGATGGGATCAACATTACGTTCAAAGAACCCGTTGGTGTGGTCGGAATTATTGTTCCGTGGAATTTCCCCATGCCGATTGCCGGCTGGGGTTTCGCTCCCGCGCTGGCTGCCGGTTGCACCGTTGTTCTCAAGCCCGCTGAACTCACACCGCTGACTGCGATTCGTCTCGGTGAGCTCGCACTCGTTGCTGGAATCCCCGAAGGCGTGTTCACGGTCCTTCCTGGCAAAGGATCAGTGGTTGGCGAACGTTTTGTTACCCACCCACTTGTTCGCAAGGTTGTCTTCACCGGTAGCAGCGCGGTGGGTGAAAAAATTATGACCGGCGCCGCCAAGAGTATGAAGCGAGTCACCCTTGAGCTCGGAGGAAAAAGCGCCAACGTAATTTTCGCGGACTCCGACCTTGAAAAGGCTGCCGCGACCGCGCCTTATGGAGTTTTTGACAATGCTGGCCAAGACTGTTGCGCACGCTCACGGATCCTGGTCCAAGAAAATGTCTACGACAAGTTCATGGGCCTACTGGAATCAGCGGTCAAGGGTGTCAAGGTTGGCGACCCAAATCTTGACGAAACTGAAATGGGGCCCCTCATTTCCCGTGGTCAACTCAATACGGTGAAGTCGTTCGTCCCTGAGGGTGCACCGATTGCTTTCCAAGGCGGCTGCCCCACCGGCGCTGGTTTCTGGTTCCCACCCACCGTTCTCGCTCCAGTCACCGCTAATGATCGGACTTTCCAAGAAGAAATTTTTGGACCGGTCGTTGTTGTCAGCACTTTTACCGACGAAGCTGATGCAATCACGCTAGCGAATGATTCTGACTACGGACTCTCCGGTTCGATCTGGACTCAAGATATTGGTAAGGCAATCCGGGTCTCACGCGCAATTGAAGCAGGAAACCTCTCGGTGAACTCCCATTCAAGTGTTCGCTACTGGACTCCCTTTGGTGGCTACAAAAAATCTGGGATCGGTCGCGAACTTGGACCCGACGCCCTTGACGCTTTCACCGAAGTTAAGAACATTTTTATTAGTGCCGAAAACTAAAACGCCAACACATAACTTCAATGAAGTACTAGGAAGGATCACAATGGACAGCAAGTGTCGTCGCCTCGAGGGACGCGTCTCGGTAATCACCGGCGGTGCCAGCGGGATTGGTCTGGCAACCGCAAAGCGGTTAGCCGATGAAGGATCCAAAATTGTCATTGGGGATCTTGATCCAAAAACTGGAGCAGCAGCGGCCGAACTTGTTGGCGGACTCTTTATTGAAACCAACGTCACCAATGCTGAGCAGGTTGTACATCTTTTCAACACGGCCAAGTCAACCTACGGCAGCGTTGACGTTGCTTTCAATAACGCTGGAATTTCACCCCCTGATGACGGCTCAATCCTTGACACCGACATTGAAGCTTGGCGCCGGGTGCAGGAAGTGAACCTGACTTCGGTCTTCCTGTGTTGCAAAGCCGTTATTCCGATCATGTTGGAGCAGGGCAAAGGCTCGATCATTAACACTGCATCATTCGTTGCCACCATGGCTGCCGCAACCTCGCAGATTTCTTATACCGCTTCAAAGGGCGGCGTGCTCGCCATGTCACGTGAACTTGGTGTCCAATTTGCCCGCGAAGGAATCCGCGTTAATGCGCTCTCACCTGGACCGGTGAATACGCCGCTGCTCATGGAGCTTTTCGCAAATGACCCAGAGCGAGCCGCACGCAGGCTGGTTCACATTCCACTTGGTCGCTTTGGTGAACCAGACGAGATCGCTGCTGCAGTTGCATTCCTGGCCAGCGACGACTCGTCCTTTATGACCGCGTCAAACTTCTTAGTGGACGGTGGAATCGCTGGCGCTTACGTCACGCCTTTATAGAGCGTGTTCTGGACTTGGAATCCGATCACCCAATCGAGGAATAGCCCGAGCGACAATTGCACCTATCAGTGCTGCCGGAACGAGGGTCCAGGTTCCCATGAGGAACCCGAGCACAACACCTAAAGCAATCGCAATCGGCCATTTCATGGGAGCGGTGGCAATCACGGATGCAATAACGCCAACGATGATTGCGGCTGGCACCGAAGGGCCATCGGAAATAATCAGTGCGACGAGTAGTCCCGAAGCTGCGCCGACAAACATTGCAGGGAAGAACGGGCCACCGCGAAAGCCAGCGCCGAGTGAGACTGCGTAAGCAATCGTTTTCAAAACAATAATCGCCGCAACAGTGCTAACTGAGGTGAGCGTTGGAAGTTCGGTAATTAGTTCCTCACCCGATGTAGTGATGAAGATGACCGCTTCACCCGTCCATGTTTGCAAAAGCAGCGCTGCTGCGGCAATAACGAGGGCTGCGCCGAGAAGGACCGGCAAGTGTGGCCCGGAACCGGTTGCACGAGAAATCAAAGCGGCAATGAGTCGAGCGATTGTGACAGCGAGTGTTGCAATGACCGCAACCAGAATGGCCCAACCGAGTTGGTCTACCTCGATCGCAGTGGGAGCGCTGCCTAATTTCATACTGCCGCTGAGTATCGGGTCAACGAAGAGAGCAAGAATCGCGCCCAGTGCGCCGAGACCTACAACCTTTTTAACAGCCTTCGGTTCCGTAACGCCCATTGCTTTAGCCACGAGCCCGCCAATGACTGAGCCGGTAGCTACCAGGGCGACTTCGGGACCGAGCACCACGCCACCCCACAACGAAGCCAGGATTGCCAGAATCGCTCCGAGGTATTCCTTCGGGGTCAACGGGCTGATCTTGATACCGCCAATCGGTGAGTGACCGGCATCGCCCACGTATCGACGCACTACATAGACAAGTACCGCGGCGATCAACAGGACCGCGAACACGTACCAAGCCGGTGTGTTCGTCCACGAACCAGGAACGGTTTCCCACACTAATTGGATTCCGGCATTAACAAGTTTCAGAACGCCGTAGCCAAGTACCAACCCCACAACAGCGGCTGCGAGCAGCACCGGCAGAGGGCGCCTAGCTGTTGTAGGAATTGCTTCGGGGGTCTGGGCCATGCGCGTACTCAACCACCTGGCGCTTCCCTATCCCTGAGTGACACCTGCGAACCGACGCACAGCTGCAATAAAGCTCTGAACGAGTGGGAGATCAGCTTCGCGCCGGTCGGGGTGTTCCGGGTGCCACTGCACACCAAGACAAAAATCTCGGTTCGGGTCTTCGCAACTTTCCACCGTTCCGTCAGCCGCTCGACCGGTCACTACCAAGTCACCTGCACCGCGCACCGCCTGATGGTGCGAGGAATTCACCTCGACTATTTCAGTTCCATAGATCTCGCCGAGTTTGCTGCCAGAAATAAATTGCGCAGTGTGATTGACGAACTCCCCCGGCCGTTCGCGGTGAATAATTGTTTCAGGTTCATCGGGAAGATTTTGAATTAAGGAACCACCGTGGGAAATCGCCATTACTTGCAAGCCCCTGCAGATCCCAAATACTGGCATGTTCAACTCTCGCGCGCGTTTATACAGTTCAAATTCGGAGGCATCTCTGCTCACTCGGGGAGGATCGACACTGTCGTGCGGACTCTGCCCATAACGATCGGGGTTGATATCGGCGCCGCCTGCCATGGCCAACCCGTCAAAGCGATCTAACGAATCTGCCCTACTGCCCGGCGGTAATAAAACAACTTCCGCGCCGCCCGCGTGAAACAGGTCCAAGTACCACTCGGGAATCAATGCCGTCGGGACACTCCATGCTCCCCACTTGGCAGGTTCCAGGTAACACGTCAAAGCAATCACGGGGCGGGGTGAAGTCATGGGTGAACTCTCTCACAATCCGGTAAACGTCCACTTTAGATCGGCATTCCCACGCTTTCTCAGCCCCGGTTAACTACCTCAAGATTTTCTGGAAAATTTTTTTGGGTTTTTTGCATCCAAAGTGCCACTTTGATCGGTAATGGGAATAACGATGCCCAACGAGGGCGGATCAATCAAAGGAAACACTTCATGCGCTTCACAACATTCAAGCGGGTGGACGTAAGGCATTTCGGCTAGGCCGTCACGCCCTCGTAGATGAGCCAGGCACCGAAGATGAAGAACAGGACTGCTGCGCCAATCTTGATGACTTTGTCAGGAAGTGCCTTGCCGAGTAAGACACCGACGCCGATTGCGAGTGCGTCTGCGGCAACCATGCCGAAAGTCGAGCCAACCCAGGTGCCGAACCATCCCTCGGTCGTAGCGAGGGTCACCGTGGCCAGCATCGTCTTGTCGCCGAGCTCGGCTAGAAAGAACGCGATGGCGACGGCGAAGAAGGCCGACCGAGTTGTCCTGGAGGCCTTGGACGCTTCGTCGCCAGTCAGTTTGTCACCGCGCAAGGTCCATAGACCAAAAAACACGAAGGCTAGTCCGGCCACGATATTGATCGGGCCGGTCGGCAGGGCCAGTCCGACAACGTTGCCCAGTGCAACAGAAAACAGGTGCACCACGGCAGTCGCTGCGGTGATGGCTCCGATCACGGTCCAGAACCGGTAGCGGGTAGCAAAAGTCATCGCCATGAGTTGAGACTTATCGCCCAACTCGGCAATAAAGATCACGGCGAAGCTGAGCAGGAAAGCGTCCACTAGCTTGAGTCCTTCCTGCAAGTCGAGAAGAGCGACCTGGATGACTGTACTGAGCGTCACGACCATGCCACCAGCACGGATCTACAGCGACCTGAAGCGGTATTTGACCGGTGACCAAATAGCGGCGCAAGGACATATCTGGACGGAAAAAGGCGGAAGGCACCTACCGGGCGAATGCGTGTTTCGTCTAACGAGGTTTTCACGTATCTGAATTGGCCACAAGACTAATCTCATCCGTGTTGGAGCGTGGCATCACAGGAGGGACGTTTCGCTTCAAGATCCATCGCCCATTAGACTCTTACCCGCTTGAGAATCGAGCTTTCGCTTTTCGAGTGCATGCTGTTTTCTGTACAAATTTCCTTGGGGAATTTTGTGGGAATATCAGTTGAGGGTTAGTTAAAAAACTGTTCTACCCTCAGGAATGCCCCTGTAACTCAGTTGGTCAGAGTGCCGCACTTGTAATGCGGGAGTCGACGGTTCGAATCCGTCCGGGGGCCCTAGTTTGTCGCCCATTTCATGGGCTGCACTCGGCGGAGATTGACCTGCATTCGTGCCTGCCAAAGATCATGGACATCTTGCATTGCCAACCAACTCTCAGGGGTTCGCCCGAGCGCCTTCGACAATCGCAGGGCCATCTCTGGCGTTACGCGACTAGTGCCCTTCAGAACGCGACTCAGTGTTGATGCGGCAACGTCCAAATTGTGCGCGAGTTCGCGCCCGCTCACGCCGTTGGGCTGTAAGTACACCTCGAAAATGAATTCTCCCGGGTGTGGTGGGTTGTGCATGGATTTCAATTCACTCATCAGTGGTAGTCCTCGTAGTCCAGGACGTAAGCGTTCCCATCACGGAACTCGAACGTCAGCCTCCAGTTTGAGTTCACGGTGATAGACCACCTTCCAGCAAGTCCACCCTTGAGCGGGTGAAGCTGGAATCCCGGAAGGTCCATATCGCCGATCACTTGAGCCGTGTCGAGAGCGGCAAGTTGGATGCGCAACCGCTTGGCATGGCTGTGTTGCACACCCAAAGAGCTGCCAGTTTCAAAGAGTGTGCGCAAGCCCTTATGCCTAAGGGACTTGATCACTGAAGCAGTGTAGTGCGCTGCGCAACATGCACCAGCAGGAATTCCAATAATAGTTGTATGTGCAGGGGTTACGAAGTATCGAATTACAGGAGGTCTGCCCTTGCGGCCAAGTCTTTGGTCAAATCGCAATCAATGATTCGGTGCGCCACAGTGGGGCCTAGATACCGGTGCGGTTTGGCCAAAAATGATGATTTATGATTTCTCGCCAGCGCCCCGAGCGCGCAGCTCAGACATAACGAGAAAACATTACGAATGAAAATGACCCGTCCGCTACCCAGCAGGGCAGTACCGTTATTCGATTCGGTAGCCAACACGTCCACAACATTCTCGGTAGTTATGAATGAAGTGTGGGCGGTAGAATCCGAACATGCTCAACATTAAGAATCCAAAAGCACACGAATTGGCTCGTGAGTTAGCTGCCATTGAGGGGACCACACTTACCGCTGCCGTGACTAAAGCATTGCAAGATGCGCTCGCGGAACATGGTAGAAGTCGAGTCGCCAAACGGCAACTCTTACAAGCACTCATTCGCTCCGGTCGGGATGAAAATACTCAACCTGCCGGCGATGCTTTTGATGATCTTTATGACCCAGGGACGGGCCTGCCGCAGTGATCTTCGAGTCAGAATCCGAGCAATTCGCGGACGTGCTGGAAGCCATATAAAATCCCAGAATATCTGCTGCCACTTATTTGGAGTCAGCAATTGTCATAGATTCAGGGCGCCTAGGTGCTTTCGACGCCTTCATATCGGCAACTGAACTTCAAATAATGCCGGTAGATCAAGAACTCGCAGAGTTAGCCCGAAGCGCCTACCGAACGTACGGTTAAGGCAGCGGCCATAAAGCAGGTCTGAATTTTGGAGACTGCTTCTCCTACGCCTTAGCTATTCCATTGATTGAACCCATGCTCTACAAAGATGACGATTTCTCCCATACACAAGTGCTGCCAGCCCTTCGCTGATAATGACCTTTATACCTGTGAACTGCATTGACTAAACGATGTAACCCCGTAAAAGGACCCCATTAGGTGGGAGAGCCTCACGATGCCTAAGCATGATTTCCATAAGTATGGTGTAATTAACCATATTTATGGTACGTTCAAGTGGTGAAAACAACTATGGTACTTGACGACTCCCTCTATCAAAGAGCAAAGGTCCTGGCTGCCCAACGAGGAAAACCCGTTGCGTCCTTAATTGAAGAAGCCTTGCGCCTGCTGCTCTCTGAAGTAACAGATGATCAAGGCAACCATGCACTCAATCTTCCCTCGTGGAACATGGGTGCTTCGAGTGTTGACATCAATGATTCCCACGCACTACGTGAGGCACTCGATCAAGGGTTGGACCTCAATGCTTTGCGTTGATGTCAACGTCTTGATCCACTTGAGTAACCATGCATCACCTCAGCACGACTCGGCCGTTGCTTGGCTGGAACAAACAATCACCAGTCGTGAATCGATTGTGATCCCTGAGATTGTTGCGGCAGGGTTCGTCCGTGTTTCTACCGATCGCAGAATTCTAGAGAACCCAATCACCGCCGAACAAGCATTGGAGCTCCTTGAGTCCCTACTCGCTTCTCCACGATCTACTATGTTCGCGGCGCGCACAAGAACTTTCACAATCTTTAAGTCGCTCGCAATTGACTTGGGGTTGCGCGGGAGTGATATCACCGACGCCTGGATTGCCGCTATCTCCCTTGACCTTGATGCAACCCTCGTCACATTCGACCGCGGATTTCGCAGGTTTCCTCACTTGCGAGTATTTGATCCTTCCGAGCGCGCTGCCTGACTCACTCACTGGCTCGTCGCACTATAAGGATGCGATCACTGTCGTGAGCGGACCAATCAGCCTTGTTGAGTCTCCAACCAAAGTGCGATCGCTCGCGTGAATTCGTTGAGTGCATTGTGCTCTTCAAGGCGCTCGATCACAATCGAGTCGACTACATCTATGTAGTCATGAACAAGGACATTGCGAAATCCAATTGCCTGCGCCATCTCTTGCGCCAAATCAGGTGTCAGCACCTTGTGAAGTCCAAGTCTGCGCATCGCATCCCCATTGCTATTTGGAGTACCAAAATGCTCAGTACTGCAAATATGGTGCGCAACATCCACACACACCTCAAGTACCGATATAAAGGAATACTTCACAGCCGGTAGCCAGGTTTCCGAAGCGCGCTCCTTTGTATCCTCACTGGCCCTACGCTGCAAAATGACAAGACCCTCTTGCGCGGTGCGAAGGAGTCGGGTGACTCGTACTTCATCAACCATGAGTCAGCGATTCAAGAAACTCGCGGTGAGACCGGTCTATTCGGTACTTCTCATCAAGGTAGATCTTGCGGGTTGTTGACTCCCAGCGAACCCATGCGACTTCATCAACAACGAGAAAAAGTTGACCATCCAATGCAACCCGTCCGGCAAGTTCCAAAGCGCAGTCATTGAGAACCAGTAGGTCCACATTCTCGGGAAGTTTCACCGTGAAATTTGCTGGTGCCGGTTCCGAGAAATAGGCTGCAATATCTAAATCCGAATCAGGCATTGCCGTTCCTGCCGCGACGCTTCCGTGAACATAGGCAAAAAGTGCCCCTTGTTCCCGAAGTGCGCTTGAAACGCTTTCGAGGTCTGACATGGCAATAGTCTGCCACGCTTGACGGATTGCTGGGTAATCCCTTGCAACCTGAATCGTGTTCAATGCTTGACTCTCACACCACGTGAGGCTTTAGTGTCAATCCCATGAAAAATCCAATGAGCGTCGGCGAGATCGCCCAACTCTCCGGTGTCAGTGTTCGAACCCTGCACCGCTATGACGAGGTCGGCTTGCTTGTCCCTGCGCGAGGCGTTATCAACAACTTTCGGACTTACACCCTTAGTGAACTTGATCGACTTCAAGTGATCCTGGGTTACCGCGAACTTGGATTCACTTTGGAACGCATCAGTGAAATGTTGAACTCCCCAGAAAATCTTACGCAGCACCTGGCTGCACAAGAAGAATTGATCATTGAGCGAATTGAACAGCTCTCGACTCAACTAAATCGTTTACAGAAAACAATGGAGGCACAAACTATGACCACCGAACTAACGCCAGGGGACCGCTTCGAATTATTTGGCGACTTTGATGTTGAAGGCAATGCTCGCGAGGCGCACGGCCGTTGAGGTAATACTGATTCTTGGAAAGAGTCGAGACTTCACACAAGTAAGTACTCGAAAGAGCAAGGGAAGTCTGCTCTTGCCGACCAACAGGCGGCAACTGACGCTTTCATTGCCGTGATGGATGCGGGTCTCGCCGGACTTGCCCAGTTCATGCATGACGCAATCCAACTGGCCTAGTTGTTTGATCTAATTGGCTGGAGATTCGCCCCACTAGAGTTGGGTTATGTCACATGAACCCGAAGAACAAGAAGAGAAGTCACATGATGGTATGTCTCAAGACGAGGCCCGCCATGAAGAAGATGTAAAGCATCACCCCCACGGCGAACAAGCCGAAGAAGAATAAGGATCGCACCTCCATGCGCATGGTGGGGACGGCTCAAGAACCCGAACTAGCGTTCCTGCCTTGGAAGATTCCGCTTGAAGAGTGGCCCGAGGATCTTGTCGTCGCCCTGCCACGCGGTATCTCGCGTCACATTGTTCGATTCGTTCGCCTCAATGGAATTGTTTACGCGATCAAGGAAGCCGAACGTGAATTAGTTGAGCGCGAGTATTACTTGCTTGGCCAACTGCAGCGTCGCGCTGTTCCTAGTGTTGATCCCGTTGGCACCGTGAGTGACCGCGTTGATGCTTATGGTGAACCGCTCCCTTGCGCGTTGATCACCAAACATTTGCCCTTCTCACTTCCCTACCGTGCTTTGTTCTCCTCGAGTTTGCGAGTTGAAACCGCTGACCGACTCCTTGATGCACTTGCGCTGTTGTTGGTACAACTGCATTTGATTGGTTTTTCGTGGAATGACGTCTCACTTTCCAACACCTTGTTTTTGCGCGATGCCGGATCCTTCGCTGCCTACTTGGTTGACGCGGAGACCGGTGAACTTCACCCCGCGCTTTCTAACGGGCAGCGCGAATACGATTTAGAAACAGCGGCAACCAATGTTGCGGGTGAACTCATGGATCTTGCCGCCGGTGGCAGATTGCAAGAAGGAATTGACCCGATTGTGACCGGAGTTGGCCTGCGTCTTCGATACGACTCACTATGGGATGCAATAACTAAACCGGTTGAGTTCACTCGTGAGAACCGGCTTGCCCTTGAAAAACAAATTCGTAAACTCAATAAACTGGGCTTTGACGTTGCGGAACTCCAAGTTGACGCATCCGATACAGGTGACACTGTTCGTGTTTCTCCGAAGGTCGTGGACGCCGGTCACCACTCACGTCGATTGATTCGGCTCACCGGACTGGATGCTGGTGAAAACCAAGCACGCCGCTTACTCAACGATCTTGACTCGTACCGGATCAAACTCGGTTACGGCAGCGAAGATGAAGAAATGGCTGCACACCGTTGGGTCAGTGATCGCTTTGAATTAGTGAGGGAATCAATCCCCGCGGAGATGCGTGGACGCCTTGAACCTGCTGAAATTTTCCACGAGGTTCTCGAACACCGCTGGTTCATGTCCGAAGCCGCCGGACACAGCGTGCCTTTTGCTGAAGTCGTTGTCGACTACGTTGCAAACGTCTTAGCCCGCAAACCAGAAGAAAAAGCTGTGCTTGGGTCACGCATCGGAACACCGAGTGACGCCACAGCCGAACTACGGATTGTCATTCCCGATTAATCCCGACCTTCTGCCTGTCGGACTTTCCCAGAATCGGGGAAAGTCCGACAAAATACCCTCCGTTGGAAGCATTTATGTCCATCTCAACCATGTTCTGTGAAGGAAACCTTCAATAGCAGAACTACAGATAAATCTCTAGCAGGTTTAGGTGTGCTACTGATTCGTAGGTCGCGGGCTCAGCCTTCACTTGGCTGAATAAACAAACATTGCATGTCGTTGTGAGTGTCTGTCTTGCCAAGTTGTACGAGCACGCACCAGTCACTAACCTATGTTTAAGAAACCGAAAAAGTATTGGAGTGGAAGTGCTTTCGTCGTGTTCTAGCCAAAGAGTTCACTGTGTGAGCCGAGCCGGGCCAGTCGGAGCGTGCCCGGATCAAGCTATTCGGTAGATAAGGACGAGATCTGATTTGAAGTGACAATCGCGGTAGCCGGCCCAGTCTCCGCTCAAGTCGTGATCGCGTTGGCGTGGACTCAGAGGCTGGTTCCGCACGAGGGACATCAACACGGCGGCCAAATCTGTGGCGAGGGTGACGCGGTGGCGGCCCTTCGCTTCGCGTTTGTAGTCACGCTTGAAGGTGCTAGATCGTTCAATCTTCGTCCGCATGCAGGTCCGTCATGTTGGGACTACAAAGTCAACAATTCGACGTCCCTGTCGGTCCCCTGACCACCAACGGGTGGAACTTGGCACCGAAGCCGCTGGGCTGCCCACGAATCTCAACAAAATTCAGGAATGCCTATCTATCCCATCCTGATCTTGCTATGAAATTTACGGATGAGATGGACAAAATCCGCATATTTGACCTATCTTTTGTCCGTGTTTCCCAGGAACTGGGAAAGACGGACAGAAGGTAGGAGGTGCGTGTTTAGTTCCGCGCGCGAAACATGTCCTGCAAAACAACTGATGCCGCGACGGATGCATTGAGTGATTCATTGCCCTTGGCCATGGGAATATTGACCAACCAGTCGCAACTTTCCTTGACCAAGCGAGATAGCCCTGCGCCTTCCGCACCAATCACAAGAACAATGGGGTCTCTCCACGTATCGGCCTTAATGTCTTGCAGTGGTGTTGCGCCTTCGGATGCAAGCCCGATCACGGTGAAGCCGACTTTTTGCAGTGCGATCAGTGACCGGTTCAGGTTCACGACCTGGGCGACCTTGATGCGGGAGAGTGCACCGGCTGAGGACTTCCACGCCGTTGCTGTTACGCCAACACTGCGTCGCTCGGGAAGAAGAATTGCCTCCGCGCCAAAAGCAGCAGCCGAGCGAGAAATCGCTCCCAGGTTTCGCGGGTCGGTCAGTCCGTCGCAGGCAATGATGCAGCGCGCGGTCTCAATTGATTTGAGGTCGGCGTACTTGTATTCCGGAACCGTGAGTACCAAGCCTTGGTGCACGCCGCCGTCGGTCATGCGGTCCAGTTCCGCGCGCGGGACCTCCATCAGTGGGATCCCTAAAGAGAGCGCCGTTTTCATCGCTTCACGCCAGCGGTCGTCCGTGTCAGCTTTTGATTGAACGTAGAGAGCAGTCGCTGGAACTTTGGCGCGCAAGGCTTCAACAACTGAGTTACGACCCATGAGCAGGCTGGCAACCCGAGCTTTGGTGCGCTCGACTCGACGACCACCGCTCCCTTCAGGCGAACTTGCCACACGCCGTTCAGCGGCTTTCTTTTGCTTAGCCTTCGGGTGATGAGGGCGATCAATCGCTTTCGGTGTGGGTCCGCGACCACCCAGCTTGTCTTTGCGGTTTCCGCCAGATCCCGTACTCGCACCCTTTTTAGAACCAGGGTTGCGCATTGCGCCACGACGTTGGGAGTTACCAGCCATTAGTTTGATTCCTTAGATTGCGGGGCGCGAATACTAAAACGCACACCCTCTTTTGTGTCTTCAAGAGCAATCCCAATTCGATCCAGTTCATTGCGAATTGCATCAGCTGCTTCAAAGTCTTTACGTGCGCGCGCGTCAGCTCGTTGATCAATCGCCACCTGAACGAGCTGACCGATTACCTCTTGGTTACTTACCCGCTCCTGCTGCCATTGCACATCAAGCGGGTTCATGCCAAGCACGTCCAACATGCTCACTACCGAGACCAAAGCCGATCTGACCGATTCGGTGTCACCTGCTGCAAGTTGGGAATTTGCTGTTCTCACAACTTCATGGATCACAGCGATTGCATTGGGAACACCAAAATCGTTATTCATTTCCATGTCAAACTTCTCGGCACGAGCACTACCGTCAACGTCAACTTCCGAGACACCCAAGGCTTCCATCGCGTGAGTGATGAAACCGCGAATCCGCTCGAAACCGATTCCAGCTTTGTGTACCGCTTCGTCAGAGAACTCCAACATGGAGCGGTAATGCGAACCGGCGAGGTAGTAACGCAGGTGAAGTGCGGGGATTCGTTTGAGTACCTCACTCACCAACAGTGAGTTGCCCAGCGACTTGCTCATTTTTTCACCAGCGGTAGTCACCCACGCGTTATGCATCCAGTAACTAGCAAATGGGTCGCCGGCAGCTTTTGATTGAGCGATTTCGTTTTCATGATGTGGGAAAATTAAATCAATACCGCCACCATGAATGTCAAAAGATTTACCTAAATACTTGCGCGCCATTGCCGAGCATTCGATGTGCCAACCAGGGCGGCCAGGGCCCCATGGTGTATCCCAATGTGGCTCATCGGGTTTGGCAGCTTTCCACATTGCAAAATCGTGTGGATCGCGTTTGCCCTTCGCGATTGCCTCGCCGCCCGCCAACATGTCATCAATTTTTTGACCACTTAATTTGCCATATGAAGCATCCGAGCGAACATCAAAATAGACATCGCCGGCTCGCGCGTATCCGTGATCCGCGTCAATGATCTCTTTCATCATGTCGATCATTTCGGGGATGTGACCGGTAGCCCGTGGTTCAGCTGTTGGAGGCAGGCACCCGAGTGCTTCATAGGCGACCGTAAATGCGCGTTCATTCTTGAATGCAACAACCCAATAGGGGACGTTGTCGTGGCCGGCGTTGTGAATAATTTTGTCGTCAATATCCGTCACATTTCGAACAAAAGTGACCTCGTAACCCTGGGCGGTGAGCCATCGCCGGACAACGTCAAAGGCGACCCCGCTGCGAATATGACCAACATGCGGCGGTGCTTGAACGGTCGCGCCACACAGATATATCCCGACCTTGCCGCTCTCGAGGGGGATAAAGTCCCGCGTCGCGCGAGTTGAAGTGTCGTAAATCTGTAAAGTCACTGTGCGAACATTACTAGTGAGCGGCCCTTGAGTTAAAAACGCTTTATTTTCCTATGACACTGGTGACAGTAATCGCCTCCTCGACCGACATGGCGACACGAATTTGGATGCTCTGGCGGGCCGGACCGGACTGGTAGCAACCGTGGAATAAGCAATCCGCTGGGTGAACTGAGCTTGGAAGCCTCACCAACCAACGTCTGATTCGCGGCAGCAGGGATAGACTTCGAGAAAGCGGAGGATCAAAGATGAACAAGCGAGACGTATCAGCAAAGGACCGTCGCGCTTTTGTTGTGCGGTCAACTAAAGCATCAGCGCGGTTAGAGCAGCGCGTTGTGCCAGCCGACCACGTGCGTTCCACCACGGTCGAGAAGTTCGTAGCGTCGTTGCGTTCGAAGGTGTAATGGCCTTCGAGCCTGCGTACGGCGAGACGCTCGCAACCGAGGAGGAGCGCGACGCGCTGACTTCTAAGGTAAAAGAGATTCTCGGTCAGCCTGTACGCAAGGCAGACCTTTACGACCTCGAACAGCTGATCCAAGCCGAGGTCGCCGACGAACTGGTGAGTGACGTCCTCTCCGGAACCCTCACCGTGCCCGAGTTGCTCACGGACCACTTCATCCGAGAGCTTCACCGAAGGCTCTACGGGCCGGTGTGGGAGTGGGGTGGCCGTCATCGCTCAGTCGAGACGAACATCGGTCTCGTGCCAGAGCGCATCGCCGTGGAACTGCGAAACACACTTGACGATTTACGCTACCGGTGGCAAAACCTGAGCGATATGACCCCACGAACCTTGGGCATCAAGGCGCACGCCGCCCTCGTGCGCATCCATCCGTTCGTTGACGGGAACGGCCGAGTAACACGACTGCTCGCGGACCTGATATTCCTCGCTGCCCAAGAGGACGAGCCGGTGGTGGCCTACAATTGGGAGATCAACCGGATTGAATACATCCGACTACTTCGACGATATGACGAGACTCGCGACGCGGCCGAGCTGGTTGAGTACGTGCCCCTCGCCCCGTTCGGCGACGAACGATAACTTGGCGATACCTAGGTGTTGAAGTTTCGGCCACACCGTGATCTTCACCCTCGCTGGTGCCCACGCAAACCGGTATCTCATCAACACCCAATCCCGGTGGCTCATAAACGGTCGAATATCACAGGTGACTACTCGCCCAGGTTCCCTTCGCCGCGCGCATCCGAGGAAAAGGCTCTTGCCGCCAAACCCAAGAACCACCGTACGAAGGGATAAATGGGTGTGGGATGGCGTGCTAAAAAGCCCTGACCGGACGCACGCGGCTGGGGAATAACTTGCGGCCCTTTTCCTGGCTACCGCTTGCGAAGCCCTGGCCCCACGCTTTGTCCGAACCGTACTGCGACGAGGACCAGTAGTAGTCAGCAGCGAACCCACCAACAACAGTCCTCTGCGAGTACAAGGCATTCAGTTCATCTATTGATGGCAGAAACCACGACACCCCGCCGCCGGTGTAGGCACGGATGCTGTTGGCCGCACCCGAGGTGCAGGCCCCTGTGGCGACCATAAGGTCGGTGTTGGCCTTTCCAGTCCCAATCCTCGCGCCAAATGAGCCCAGGGAAGTTGTGGTTTTGGAGCACCACGCGATAGTGGGATCGGCTGCGCCACCATTCCACGTATTCGGGGCCGCCTCCATGTAGCGGCTACCCGTAGCGTTGCTCGGGTTGACGTAAAACACTTTCCCACCGCCAGGACCGGTATCACCGACCACGCACGTTCCCGCGGCACCGCCACCTGTGGCGCAAGAGATAGCGACCTGCCAGATCGCATACAGGGTGACCTTGGTGCCCCTAGCGATCACGGGCTCCCCTGCCGTATTTACACCACCAATCGAGTCACCGTTACCATGTGTTGCCCAGCCCGCCAACTTAAGGTCGGTATTCGCCGGATTACACCGAGCCGAGGTGGCGAGAGTGAACGGGGTGGCCAGTACAACAGGGGTGGATTTACGTGAAGCCGCAGTCGTGAGATTCGTCCCTTCCGAGAGGCACTGATCCTCCAAAGCAATATTTGCGTCATAGGTGATTTCAACCCCATCGGGTACCCAGACCGCGTACATGGTTTCCGAAACAACGAAATTCACGGTTGCTCCCGCCCCCGTGTTGGGTGTGGCAGGCTCAATAGCGTCGCGAGAGAAAGCCCAACCGGCCAGCGAGTAATTCGCCTTCGTGCACTCCACCGCAGTAGGAAGAACATACGTTGCCCCCGCGAAGCCCGACTTCCTGAGCGGATTGTCGGTGCAGTTGCCACCATTGGCATCAAAACTCATCGTGACCGATGCGGTCACGACCGAGGATCCACCACCCGAAATCGTGAGTGTTCCAATGCTTGAAAGAGCCCCGCTAGTGAAACGAAAAACCGTTACCGAGCCGGTACCACTTATCGCAAACACTCCAGTAGCAGTACCTCCCGCATCGGTGACCCGGCAAGCAACGACTGAGCTGGAGGTACAAGCTGTTCCTCCAACGGTTACTGAACCGGTGGCGTTAACTAGCGAGACGTATGAAGACACGCTAATCATTGTGTTCCGTAAAGTGAACGTGTCACCCACTGCGCCCGTTAGCGTCGATGGTGAGATCGTGTAATCAAACGTGCCCGAGTTATACGTCACGTTCACAGTGCCAAGATCAGCTGCGCTGGCAGGTGAGGCGGCAAATGTTACGAGACCAGCGAGCAGAGCAATCACGGTGGCACAGGCAAATAGTTTAGGCATTCTGGAACTCTAAGGTTCAAGCATCTGTTGAGCCAAGGATTTTACCTGTTCCGGGCCAAAGTGGGTTGTTTCCAACCCTGTTTTATTCCGTCAGGATTGCAAGTGGGGAGCATAATTGCGTTATGACTCTGGGCGTGATCATTGTGGAGGACGACTCCTTCACCCGAATGCTGATGTGCGGGCAATTGGCCCAGCTGGGATACAACGTTCTAGCGGACACTGCAATTGCAGCGAAAGCACTAGACCTCACACGCACGCTAAATCCTGATCTTGCAGTTCTGGATCTTGATTTGGGTCGAGGGCCAACGGGGATTGACGTTGCATACGGATTACGCACTGTTAGTCCAAAGATTGGGATCGTGCTATTGACCAGTTACACCGACGTGCGCTTGATTGGTAAACAGCGCGCACTGCCAACGGGCAGCGTCATGTTGGGGAAGCAGGCATTGTCGGATTCATCGGTGCTTGCCGCGGCTTTAAGTTCGGCCGTGGACTCGGCCATAGATCCGGCTGTGGACTCGGCTTTGAATTCAGATCCGAGTGTTAAACAATCCTTGATTGCTGGATTGGATTTGAGTGACAATCAAATTGAGATTCTGCGGCTTGTTGCAGCCGGCTATTCCAATGCCGAGATTGCGAAGAAACGATTCATGTCGGAGTCGGGAACAATCAAAGTGGTGAATCGGCTTGTGCACAAATTAGGCATCGAGCCACGTGAGGGCGAGAATTCGCGCATTCTGTTGGCGCAGGAGTACTTCCGGCTGATTGGAACATTGGGGTCCCGGCGTGCTCCACTTTGATGCAACGAGTCGGCTGAACGCCATTTTCGGTGGAATTTTTTGGATTATTTTTTCTATTATTTTTCTCGGCCAGTTCAATATTGGCCCGCAATCATTCTGGCTCGGTTTGTTGTTTGGAAGTCTTGGAGTGGCGTTCTCAATTTTTACCGGACAACTAATCTACCGGTTGCAAATGCTGCTCAAGATCACGCCAAGTTCGGTGACATTTATTTTCAATCGAACTGTGATGGGTTTTGTCTCAGGCCTGACTCTGGCGCTGGGAATCAATCTCTTTACCCCCATTGATGACCTCAACGGATTCACTCTCGCGGTGTTGACCGCATTGATTGCGGGCTGGCTTCTGACGCTAATGCAAAAGCTACTCGATCAGCGAGCACGAAACGTGGTCGCTAAGGCCGAATTATTGGCCGATGCCCGTGATCTGGAAATGGCGAACCTTGCTCAACAAGAAGTTATTCGGGAGATCCGAGCCACGCTCGTGCACGCAATTGAATTAGAACTGGCACCGGTTCGGACTGAAATTGAGAATCAGGTGAGACGACTCTCTGATTCACAGGTGTTAGAACTGGACCCAGATCAACTTAAACGCTTGACGCAACTCCCGCAATCAACAATCCGACCCATTATTTCATTGCTGGACTCGACCTATGAACCCAAGCCGGCGAAGGCCCGCTTCTTCAAAACCCTGGCTGGAATCGTTCGAACCCAGCCGATCGCCTTTTCACAAATCTCTTTTATTTACGTAATCTCCCGAGTTCTAGATGTCTGGATCACCGAAGAATGGCTTCTAGGTATTGTCGGAACGCTGATAGGAATTTCCTTGATCTATGTGCTTGTTCGAGTAACAAACACTTTAATGAAACGCCACCCAGACTCACACTCGAAGATATTTTTCGTGGGTGTTGTTGTTCTTTTACTCCCCACCTGGATTTACCTAATAATTATTAACCAAGCCGCGTGGGCCGAGTTAGCTTTCAATCTCGTGTTCACCTCGGTTGTGTTTTCGGCCGTGGTGTTGCTCGCCTCAGGAACTGGTTATTGGCGTGACCGACAGGTTGAAGCACAGCGGGAGATGCGGCAATATCTTGA
>JBDNFH010000084.1:0-12211 GCA_041689915.1 Candidatus Nanopelagicales bacterium
CAGACACAGTTGACGACCGTGTCCACAACCCAAATAGGGCCTCGTCGCCATCTCGAAGAATCAACGCAGGAGCAGGAGGATGAGCCATAACCCATTCTCCCACACACTAACCGTCTAACTACTTACGACACGCCGCACTAGCGTTGGCTCAACCTGATGAGTAACTGGAATACGTGCCAACTATCTGAGCTGGTTGCCGTCCATCACGGCTTCGCATTCCCCAGCGCCGAGTGTCGGTCACCGCAGGGGACCGCCCCACGTTTAATTCGAATCGGTGACTTCGCACGGACGGCGAGAAGCGATTTCCAGCCGCAACGCGTGCAAGAATACTTGGGCGCCTTCCCGCAAAAGTTCCGTTTGGACGCTGGTGATCTCCTCATGGCAATGACATGTCAATCGTCAGATGGGGAGATTCTTGGAGTCACTATGCGTGTGCCAGATGATGGAGTGACTTACCTACACAACCAGCGAATAGGGAAGATCGAGATCCATAGGCCAGACCTGCTCGACTCGCAATTCCTCGAGTACGCCGTCCGGGATAGTTCGTTCAATCATCATCTGTTTGTAACGGCTAGCGGCTCAAAGATTCTCCATACGGCCCCTAAACGCATACTTGGGTACACGTTCGCCCTTCCGCCCCTCCACGTGCAGCGGCGTATCGCGGGGGTCCTGGGAGCTCTAGATGACCTCATCGAAACCAACCAACGATTGGCGGAGGGTCTGCAGCATTTGGCGCTCGTCCACTACGAGGATCTGATTTCTGAGATTGATGAAACGGCCCTCCTTGGCGATTTGGTGTTGGTGAATCCTTGGCAGACTCGAGCAAAGGACGATGGCGAGCTAACGTACTTGGACATCGCATCTATAGGTGACGGCGTAATTGATTGGCCTGCGAGGATGCCATGGAGCGAGGCCCCGTCGCGCGCTAGGCGGCTTGTCCGGGAAGGCTGCACGATCTGGTCCACGGTCCGTCCAAATCGGCGGGCCCATGCATTGATGACGCACGTTCCCGAAGACCTCGTCGTTAGTACTGGATTTGCAGTGCTCGCGCCAAACATCATCGGTCCTGCCGAGACTTACTGCGCCACGGATGGTGCAGCATTCGTCGACTATTTGATGAGTCGAGCCGAAGGGAGCGCTTACCCGGCCGTTCGAGGCTCAGTTTTCAAGGATGCGTTGTTGCCCTTCCTGGGTGTAGAGCGCTCACGTGCTATGGAAGCAACCGCCTGGCCGCTCCTTCATGCCGCGGGTGAACTCCAGCGGGAAACCCGGGAGCTCGCAACAGCGCGGGATGAGTTGTTGCCGCTTCTGTTGTCGGGCAAGGTTTCGGTTCACGAGGTGGCGGCGTGAGTCTGTTGATTACTGAGGCGAATCTGGAGGATCTTGTTCTTGAGTTTCTGCGTGAGGAAGCGTGGCAGATCGCTTATGGTCCCGACCTTGCACCGGGTGAGGTCACTGCCGAACGCAATGACTATCGAGAAGTCATTTTGGTGGTCCGATTGCGGGTAGCATTACAGCGGTTGAATCCGGACTTGCCTGCTGATGCATTGGCTGATGCTGCGCGAAAGGTATTGCAAGCTGAGTCGCCTTCTGTTATGTCGGAGAACTGGCGTGCATTTCAGTTATTGACTCAGGGTGTTCCTGTGCAATACCGGGATAGTCGCGGTGAGATTCGTGATACTCGAGCGAGGCTCGTCAACTGGGAAGACCCAGCAAATAATGATTTCTTGGCAATGAATCAGTTCACGGTGAAGGGTAAGTCAGAGCGTCGCCCAGATGTGATTCTGTTTGTAAATGGCTTGCCCCTTGTCTTGTTGGAGTTGAAACGCCCCGGTGATCGAAACGCATCGTTGCGTGGCGCCTTTAACCAAGTCGGAACGTATGTGAGTCAGATTCCTGACGTGTTTACGTGGAACCAGTTGACAGTCATTTCTGATGGAGTGAATGCGCGCGCTGGAACCTTTACAGCCAGTTGGGAACATTTCGCTCCGTGGAAAACCATTGACGGAATTACGCTGGCTAAAGGCTTCTCACAGGTTGAAGTGCTAGTGCGCGGAATGCTCGCCCCTGAGCGGTTATTGGATTTGGTGCGTAACTTCACTGTATTCACTGGTGAAGGAACGGACATGGTACGTAAGAGCGCGAAATACCACCAGTACTGGGCGGTGAATAAAGCCATTCTTTCCACCGTCGAGGCTGTTGAGGGTGATGGTCGTGCTGGCGTGGTGTGGCACACCCAAGGGTCGGGTAAGAGCCTGGAGATGGAGTGGTACGCGGGCGCGATTATGCGTCACCCCGCGATGGAAAACCCCACGATTGTTGTTCTCACAGACCGTAACGACCTTGACGACCAGCTCTTTGATGACACATTCGCCGCCTCAAAACCAGGTGCACCGCTGCCAGAGTCACCGGTGCAAGCAACAACGCGCGAGCATTTGAAAGGGCTCCTCGACAAGCGCCAGTCGGGTGGGATTGTTTTTTCCACGATTCAAAAATTCGGGCTCTCACGCGCCGAGAAGGACGCCGGCACTTCTTTTCCGACGCTGTCGGAGCGTTTGAATATTGTCGTGATGGTGGATGAGGCGCACCGGTCGAACTATGACTTTGTGGATGGGTTCGCTCGTCATTTACGTGATGGTTTGCCGAACGCGACGTTTATTGGTTTCACGGGGACTCCGATTGAATCAAAAGATATTTCCACTCGGCAAGTTTTTGGTGAATACATTGACGTTTACGACCTTACTCAAGCTGTCGCTGACGGCGCAACAGTCAAAGTCCTCTATGAGCCTCGGTTAGCGAAAGTGGAACTACCAAAAGATGCACTCAATGCTCTAGATGACGCTTTCAGCGAAGCAACCTCAGGTTCTGAAGATGAGGCTCGCGAACGCTTGAAGTCGAAGTGGGCTCAGATTGAGGCTGTTGTCGGTTCGGATAAACGTATTGATGAAATCGCTCTTGACATTGTTGCCCATTGGGAGGATCGCCGCGATGCGCTCGTTGGGAAAGCCATGATTGTGACCATGTCGCGGCGGATCGCTGTCGCACTCTATGACGCGATAGCGAAACTACGACCCGACTGGGCAACTGATGACGATACGACAGGTTTGATGAAGGTCGTTATCACCGGTTCCGCCTCTGATGAGGCGAATATGCAGCCTCACATTCGGAGCAAAGAGGCCTCGCGTGCGTTGAAGAACCGGGCGAAAGATCCCAATGATCCGTTGGAGATCGTGATTGTGCGGGATATGTGGCTCACCGGGTTTGACTCACCTGCGATGCACACCATGTATGTGGACAAACCCATGCGGGGCGCGAACTTGATGCAGGCCATTGCCCGTGTGAACCGAACCTTTAAGGACAAGCCCGCTGGTCTGGTTGTGGACTACCTGGGTATCGCTGAGGACTTAAAAACCGCCCTTGCGAACTACACCTCCCGTGACCGCGAGAATCAAGAACTGGGTCAAGACGTCCGTGAACAAGCCATTCCAGCGATGCTGGCTAAACACGATGTCGTCACCAACATCCTCTATGACACTCCCTGGCAGACAGGTCTAGCCAGTGGGGATGCGAAAGCTTTCCTGAACACGCTCACCTCCACAGTTGAATACCTCCTCACCCAACACATTGATGCACCAGCAGAAGGCGCCTGCACTCGAGATTCTCCCTGTCTGAAGCACCGGTTCATGATGCAGGCACGTGAGCTCACGACCATATATGTGATGTGTGTACCCAGTGTTCAAGCCCATGAGATCCGAAATGATGTCGCATTCTTCGAGTCCGTGCGTTCACAAATCTCGAAAATCGAAGGCATCGACCGAGAAGGTGGTGACCCCAGTGCCGCCCTTGACACCGCTATCCGACAAATCGTCTCCGACGCGATGACGGGCACCGGAGTAATCGACATTTACGCCGAAGCCGGACTCACCAAACCCGACATCTCCCTCATTGATGACGAGTTCGTGAGCAAGTTCAAAAAGTCGGCAACACCGAACCTTCAAATAGAGATGCTGAAACGCATCCTCGCCAACGAAATAACACGTATCAATGAGCGCAATATCGTGACGGGACGGGCCTTCTCCGAAATGCTCGAACAATCCCTGCTGCGCTACCAAAACCGCACACTCGACGCGGCGCAAGTCGTCGCCGAACTCGTCGACCTCGCCCAGCGCCTTAAAGCCGAAACCGACCGCGGAGCAGCCCTGGGTTTGACCAATGACGAACTGGCCTTTTACGACGCCATTTGCGATAACGACTCCGCTGTAATGAAAATGGGCGATGACAAACTTAAAGAAATAGCCCACGAACTGGTCGAAATCGTGAGGCGCGATGCGAAAACCGACTGGAATGTCAAAGAACAAGTCCGTGCCAAACTCAGATCAACCATCAGGCGACTCCTGCTCAAGCACGGGTACCCGCCCGACAGACAAGAAACCGCAACCCAACTCATTCTCGAACAAGCCGAAGTTATCGCAGGAGAGTAGCTGACATGAACAGAACCTCAGACTAAAATGTTCTGTACTTGTTAGGCGCAGGCGCCTCTGTGAACGCGGGGTTGCCCACCTCCACAGGAATGACTGATGAGGTCTTGAAACGCATGAACGCACCCGATTTTCAAAGGAAGGAACCAGTTCTGACGCTGGCTCTCAATTACGTCGTGGCTTCATTGGAACTCTCGGCGACCAAACTGGGTGGCGAAGCGCACGTTTTGCTCGATGTTGAATACGTGGTTAGCGCGGTTGAGCTCCTAAGCAATCTACTTGAACTCAAAGTCACACCATTTGTTAAACAATGGGATGACCACCTGTCAGATTTGGGATATCTTGACCCCCCTTCGATGACTTACGGGGGGACTCTTGACTCCAAGTCCACTTAGCGATCGAGATTCACTCCGCGGCTATCGGGAGTACAGCGGAGGCGTTCTCCGATTTCAAAAATTGCATCTCGCACTTCTTGAAATGCTACGCGACGCACTGAGAGTCGAGGACTCTTTAATGACCGAGTATCTAACGCCACTGGTTCAACTGGGGAGAGTCGGTACCGTGACAGTGGCAACACTCAACTAGGACATCACCATGGAAACAGCCGCAAAGATGCATGAAATTCCGCTTACTACGGGTATTGACCGGTGGGCCGAACGTTAGGAACTCGACTGGTCCGATCAAGGTGTAAATCTCATGAAGTTCCACAGGTCCCTTGATTGGGGTCGCAACGTCGATTGGCAACCTGGAGGACTCTCATCATTAACGCTCCCTTCCGTCCCATCCGAGCCCAGTGAAGATGGCATTCCTTTTGTGATCTATCGTCGGCGTGAAAAACTGCGCCCAGAAGGTTCGTTTCAAGATCTGCGGTCCGCATTTATCAGTGAACTTCGCAAGGCCACGTACCTTGTAGCAAATGGCTATGGATTCAAAGACGAACACATCAACGCTCTAATAAGTCGCTGGATCAATTCCTCGCGTGACCGAAAACTAATCATTGTTGATCCATCTTTTCCAGACAACTGGGCACAGCCCGGAGAAGGCAGAATGGGACAAGACCGCGCGAGACCATTTTTTATTCACACCATGAATTCTTCCGCCCGGTCAACCCAATTCCAGGTAACGCCCCACACCCCAATTGCGCACCAAGTCGTTACCAGTTGAGCATTTTCCCGCTCAGGATGTTCAGCATGAGACTTTCTATGAAGACGACGGTCTCTTCGCGGCCCGGGACGTACTTGGTCGGGTGACCACAACGATTACGCAGGGTCAACCGCTCGGTCAGCAACTGCCGCGCGTTCCGATTCAGCATCCCCGCATCCTCGGCGATTTGTAGCCATTTGGCCTCGCCGACATAGAGGAAATCATCCTTCTTCTTTATCTCCCGATAGTTTTTCGACTCACCGAAGCGCGCGACATTCGCCTTCTCCAAATCCTTCACGCCGATGGTGTGCGACTCAGCAGTCAGGTAAAGGTGTTCGACCGTCGCTGCCCAGACCATTAGGATCGCGGCTCGGTAAAGCGCGTTCTCGTAGCATGCGACGGCTTCGACCAGGTAGTCCCTATAGTCCGGTGGAGCCACAGCGATTGCGTCGTTGAGGGACTTTAGTGCCCGTGCTGGCGACTGAGTGATGCTGTCCGTTACTGGAACTTCGTGAAGCTGCTGGAAGGTCCGCAGAGCGTCTAGTCGCTTGCTTACGTTCCCGTCACTCGCCATCGTCGAGGACGTACTTCCGCATGTTCTTGAAGATCTCCTCCACCGTGTCAGGCGTCGCATCTGCCGCGATATGGATCTCCAAGTTGATGTGAATGGCGGGGCTTGTCTTGAGAATGACCGCAGGTGGAAGAGTAGTTGGCGGAGTGACGACCGCTGGAAGTGTAACAGTCGGGGCCGGAGGCACTACGAGGTCGAGGCGTGGATCGACGAGCGGGACGAGGCAAGCGGCTGGCGCAGCGCCGGTCACGAATGTCGCGACTGCTTCTAAGTCAGCTCGCAGCAGCGCCGTGGGCCGGTTGTTTCCCGCCGAGATGAACTTCCCCAGTCCCGCCGCACCTGCCACGCGAAAGAAGAAGATGACAGCGTCGGTCAGTCCAGCGTTCTTAGCCCCGTCGAGGAGGTCTTGGTGCTTGTCGTGCCAGTAGTTTCCAACCTCGGTCCGCGTAGGCTCTGCACGCTTACCGTGGTGAATCCACTCCAAAGTCTGAAAGTAGAGCGGAACGCTGCGAACAGCTCCTTGCATGACGCTGACCTGTACCACAGGATCGCCGTCCGCATACAGTCGGCCCTGGTCGGACAATTTCACATTCGTGCCGTCACGTTCGAGCAACCCCAGGAACCGACAAGCTTCCAGTTTGCGGTTGTCGGCATACTTTGAGTCGATCGTCTTGCGTACCTTGTCGAGAGGCACCCATCCGATCTGACCCTTCAAATATGCGAACAGCGCATCGATGTCTTCTATCGTGGTCTTGATCGGTGGCGCCATGACTTTCCCATCCCGTAATAGGTTTTCGTAAACTGTGCCATCTGAGGTGCCGAGACTACCTAACGCCACGCCGCCAGAGCAGGACAAGTTTCTTGTGGAGAGCCTTGACGCGGCAGCCTGCAGCAGCCAAGCCCCGGCGATCACAGCTCGTCGGCATACTAAGTGCCTTTCAACCCCCAAGGATACAAACGCCAATCCTCCCGGTGCCGTCTGTGGAGGTCGGTCCTCGGACACTCGAGGTTCTTAACAAACTCCTCGCATTTAGCATTCAACATGTTGATTGTGGCGTTTTCGTCGATTCGGCACCGCTTTCCATCAATTGATGAACAACTTGATTGTCGAGCTACAACATATTTTATACACGAAAGAGTTCTGAGCATGCCCGATATCCCGCTGACCTGTGGGGTAACGGGCTTTGCGTGTTCGGTGATGGGACAGTTCGGGGACTTACTTGCTCAGTGGCGGTGCCTGCGTCAGGTCACAGCTGCGAAGAATAATCCGTTTCATCCCGACACGTTCACAAGCGTCGTCGACATGAAATACGACACCATGCGCTGGATTGGCACAACAACCGCAGGCTGCGCCCCACCTGCAGGATTGGAACTCGACTACTGCGCTCGAAAATTGGCATCCCAACCGAGAATGTCATACACATGAAGACAGCACAAAAGCCGAGACGGTTCATTTCTGCCAAATCAAGGAGGCTAAAGCCGTTTCTTCACCACCCTGAGCCACTCGTAACTCACGCGCTCAGGTGGCACAAGGTGTGAAAGCGCTGAAAAAGGTCTCGCGATGCGAGTTGATCATCTCAGTGTGGGGCAGGGCTTCGGCGACTTGTATCTCCCACTCCTGAAGTGTTGTATCCAGGCGTAGGGATTGGTTTGGCTTAGTCTCTGGCGGCGAAACGGGATCGTAGGGCTTCACGTCGTTCTTCAAACCGATTCACGTTGACGTCCATGTCCGCAAGGAGCCTGGCCAATTCTTCCCGAGCTGCATTTCCAATAGCACCAAAATCATTGCGTTCGAAGATCTTCCATTTGCGCAGCACCGGCATGATCACTTCATCTCGGTGTTGTTTGAGGTCGTAAATTCCTGCAACCGCAATCTCCACGGCCTTACGTTGAAAACCCTCAATGCCGTTACCCGGCATGGCGAAATCCCGCACACTTGCCAGGATCGCCGTCATCGTTGCATCGGGTTGCAGCTCAAGTGCTGCATCTAGGAGGTTGCGGTAGAAGATCATATGTAAATTTTCATCCAGTGCAATGCGCTGCAATAGTGCCTCACCGATTGGATCACCCGTTGCCACACCGGTATTGCGATGGGAAACCCGCGTTGCAAGCTCTTGAAAGGACACGTACGACAAGCCACCCAAGATGCCTTCGTGAATTGCTCGGAAACCTTCTTGCATGTGAATCATGCGGGCTTGTTCAAGTGCGACGGGATCAACCGCGCGAGTTACCACCAAGTAGTCGCGGATCGCGGTTCCGTGGCGGCCTTCTTCTGCTGTCCAGCGTCCAACCCACTCACCCCATGCGCCATCACGACCAAAGATGATCGCAATTTCATGGTGGTAACTGGGCAAGTTGTCTTCGGTGAGCAAGTTGATTATCAGACTAGTCCGTGCAGCCTCACTGAATCTCTTTTCCTCCGGAGTCCAATCCTTGCCGCCGAGGTGGGCGAAATTGTGGCCTTCATCCCATGGGATGTAGTCATGGGGAAACCATTCTTTTGCTTGAGTGATATGACGGCTGAGTTCTCTCTCAACAACAGGCTCAAGTTCGGTGAGCAGATTGAGTGTGGCAACTTCATCCAGCATCGCAGTCATGCCACTAGTCTCGCACGTTACGTGAAGTATTTCCCTTCTACCCTAGATTGCAATTAGCTCGGCATTTTTTCACGTATTCGGGGTACATTGGTTCCATGTCGACGAATTCGAATGAATCCGATCCAGCAGAAGTACTGCGCGCAATCCAAAGTGTCGCCAACGAACCCGGTGACAGCGCTGATGCAGCCGACCGACTCACCATGATCATGGAGGCTGAGGCAATCCGTAACAGCATGAATGGCGATTGCGGTGAGTTCGGTGGCGAAGGTTCACTAGAGGGTTTGCTCTACCCACTCGAGGACGGCGAGTATCTGCTGGCAAGCGAGGACGGAGAGGATTCAAGTGATGACCCGATGCACGCTGGAGGAATAACTCCTGCACGTGTTGTCAGTGAGGAAGTTGCCGCAATGCACTTTCTTGATACAGACAAGTACGTTGATGACGAATCCGACCAAGAAAAAGCGAATCCACACATTGATCAATTCGACGAACCGATTAAAGACCTCACCCCGGAAGATGAAACCCTGTTAGGCGTTGACCCCTACGAAGCGTGACCTACTTACCCGATTCAAGCTTGGGCTTACGCAATTTGCGAGCAGTTCCTCGAACTACTCCCCCGAGCAGCATTCCGAGCAAGAATGACACGGTAACGATTACCCAGACAAAGATGTCAAAGTCCATGCCCAAGAAACTCACTTTGGCTGTGTTCAGGTTTTGAACCGCAAACACCACAAGAACAACGGCGATAATGATGAGAACAATCCCACGCCAGGTGATGCGCATTCCCTTTTTTTGCCCAACTTGACCGAATGTGTCCGACATGAAATCCTCATTTCCGTTAATTGGATCAAATTGGTTTAATTCGATTGATCCACTTTGGCTAATTTAACCGCACTCGGCCGGAAATCACGACCTTAATGCTATGAATAGGCCATGAGCCCGGTTCCTGATACGCAATTTGTTACCTACTCACGCGATGCGCACATTGCGACCATCACGTTCAATCGGCCCGACCGACTCAATGCTTTGCTCCCCGACATGGTCCACACCTACTCGGATCTATTGGATTTCGCTGACGCAGATCCCCAAGTTCGAGCCATTGTCGTCACCGGCGCCGGCCGTGGCTTCTGCTCAGGTGCGGATTTAAGTATTTTGAGCGAAGATCCGGAACTTGTTCAGGGATTCCTAGTAGGTCAAAGTCACAAAACAGTTCCCGGGAAGTATTTACACCTGTCCACACCGGTCATCACCGCCATCAATGGCCCGGCTGCTGGTCTGGGATTCGTCATAGCCATGAGTGCTGACTTCCGGTTCGCCAAATCTGATGCAAAACTCAGTTCCACCTTTTCTCGGTTGGGACTGATCGCTGAATACGGAATCGCCTGGCTACTCCCCCGACTTGTCGGACTGGCCCGCGCTACCGAGATTTTGATTAGTGGTCGCACATTTACCGGTCAAGACGCATATGAATACGGACTGGTTCTCACAGCAAGTGATGATCCATTAGCTGATGCATATACCTGCGCGAACGATTTAATTGCGAATTGTTCACCCGCTTCAATGGCTGTCATCAAAGCCCAGTTACTACGAGGCATGAATGCAGAGTTCAATGAAAGTGCTGACGACGCCTTTCTCGAGATGGGTCACGCATTTGGCCGGGAAGATCTCGCCGCGGCTCTGAGCGGAAAGATCAACGGAGTGCTACCCAAGTTTCCGGCGAACTAGGGCAACAACCCACAGTGGGCTAGAGCCATTCGGACTAAGCGTCCTTGGCCACCCACCATTTCCAGTTCGAACTCCGGACTGGTTGCAGTTTCTGGAGTCACCCAAATGAGGTCGAGGGAATCCTGGGACGGCGCACATTCGCCTTCAATGGGAACAATGTAGGCAAGGGAAATCGCGTGTTGACGCGGATCATGGAAACCGGTCACGTCTGGGTCTGGAAAATACTCCACGACGGTGAACGGTTGCGGTGAGGCCGGTAATTTAGGAAATGCCATCAGTCCTAAGTCTTTTTCTAGGTGCCGCATGATCGCATCGCGGATTCGCTCCTTGTATAAAACCCGACCTGACACCACCGCTCGACTAATCGAACCGTCGGGTAAAACTCGAAGAAGGAGTCCAACTTCGGTCACCGCACCGTTCGCGTCAACGCGTACCGGGATCGCATCAACGTAGACAATGGGCAAATTTGCGCGAGCATTGTCCAATTCATTGGATGACAGCCACGCGCCCGAGTTCTCCAGAAGTTCCATCACGGGGTTATCCTCACATGATTTTACGGCCTGCACAGTCAGGCGCGGGAAACACTTGGCGGGTATCCTGATCCCATGAGTACATCCACACCGGCACGTGACGGCGCCCAGCGACCAGATGGCACAGATTATGAAACCGTTTTGTCCGAAGATCAGTGGCGCGAGCGGCTGAGCGCGGATGAATATCATGTTTTGCGCGAAGCTGGAACTGAACCCGCGTTTCAAGGGGAGTTCACCGACGAAAAGCGAACAGGTTCCTACTCGTGTCGGGCCTGCGGTGCACAGTTATTTACGAGTGAAACCAAGTTCGATTCGCAATGCGGGTGGCCGAGTTTCTATGAGCCGTTAGCAAAAGACTCCGTGATCTACCTCGAAGATACAAGCATGGGCAGCACCCGCACTGAAGTCCGCTGCGCGGCTTGCGGTGGTCACCTCGGGCACGTATTTGACGGTGAAGGATTAGGCACCCCCACTGATCAGCGCTACTGCATTAACTCGATCTCAGTGAATTTCCAGGCACCCTAGCGGCGCGCCAGCCCCAGCAAACACATCTGCCTCATTAGTCTTAGGCAGTGCGAACCGTTACCCCATCTGCGGACCAATTTGCACTCACCGTTGCGCAAATCAGCAATGTTGTGGTGCGCCCGGACATCGCCTTGATCCAAGTTCCTGCGCCAAGTCGCTTGGCTCCATTTGCCTTAGCCATGACTGCCGAACCCACTGATATCGACAGCGATGCTTTTTCTGGCCGATTTGTCCTTCTACACGACCCCGACGGCGTTGAGGAATGGGGCGGTACCTTCCGGGTGGTTATTTTCGTACGGGCAGAACTCGAGTCCGATTTATTAAACGATGAACTCGTGCGCGAGGTCGCTTGGAGCTGGGTCATGGAAAGCACCTGCGACCTTGAAATCAGCGAGCTGGGCGGAACGGTCACGAGCAACTTCGGTCAATCCTTTGGAACTTTGTCCGACCGACCGGCCGACGGATTCGTTGAGGTTCGCTCCTCGTGGACACCCATTGAAAACACGTCCGGGGTACCACTTGATGACCTAGGTTCCCACCTCACCGCTTGGATTAACGTGCTTGGATCCGCAGGTGGTCTGGTTCCACTACCAGAGGGTGTCGCCCACGTAGCGCACGCACGCCGCCGTGGATAGCATCAAC
>JBDNFH010000085.1:0-18310 GCA_041689915.1 Candidatus Nanopelagicales bacterium
CTCGGCCGCTGTAATCGCGGCTTCGCATCCTGCGGGGCCACCGCCGATGACAGCGATCCGCTTGGAGCCACCCGATGGCAGTGCTCGCTCCTCGAACTCCTTGCCACTTCGAGGGTTCACCAGACAAGTAATCGGACGAGACCGGTACAGGTAGCCGAAACAGCCTTGATTGACAGCGATACATGGTCGGATGAGTTTGGGGTTCAAAGCGGCCTTATTAACCCAATCAGGATCGGCAATGAGTGCTCGGGCAATGGATACGCCATCAACAAAGCCGTTAGAAATCAATTCTTCGGCATGTTGTGGACGGTAGATACGCCCCACCGTGAACACGGGAATCATCGTGTTTTTCTTGATTCGGGCGGCATATTCGACGTTCACTCCCTCTTGGACCGGCATGGCCGGCACGACTTTGTGATTCGTGCGTGAGGTGCCAACGCTCACGCTCAGGTAGTCAACGGATCCAGTTTCCTCAATCAGCCCAATGAGTTCGATGTAGTCCTCCGTGGTGCATCCCCCCGCAACGAGATCCGAGCCATTGATCTTGATCCCCAACAAACGATCTGTGCCCATTTCAGCTCGCACCATCTGGAGGATTTCGAGCAGGAATCTGGACCTATTCTGGAAAGAGCCACCGTATTCATCCGAGCGATGGTTGTGCAGAGGCGACAGGAACTGCACCGGCAGGTATCCATGAGCGGCATGCAACTCCACGCCGTCAAGATCAGTTTGAGCAGCATGGCGGCTACTTAGCTTGAATTCCTCCTGAACAGATTTGATTTCCTTGATTGTCATGGCTCGGGGAACTTCGTTGTACATGCTGCTGAGGATTGCTGAAGGCGCTAGAAGCGGCATGCCGGAATCTATAGCTGACATTCGTGCTCCACCGTGGGCAAGTTGCATCACGACGCGGCAGTCGTGTGCATGGATAGCTTCAGCGAGGGACTGAATTGAGCCCATCACTCGAGGCTCATATGCACGAATCATTTCGGGGAACTTGACCGTCGAAGGATGAACTGCCGCAGCCTCGGTGACTATGATTCCGACTCCCCCTTTGGCTCGCTCCGAGTAGTAGCGAATCAGCCTCGGGCTGACGAGGCCATCCTTAGCGTAGAGCGTGACGTGCCCGGAAAACATCACCCTGTTCCGAAGTGACAATCGACCGTGGACGAGCGGCGAGAGCAGATGTGGAAACAGGCTCGCTCCCTCACCTAACTGAGCACCCTCTCGCTCGGAAGCCACGCTGTCTTCTTTGTCTATCATTTCGTTTCGCTCCTACCTAGAGATTCCCTCAGCATGATGATTGACGCCTCCTGGGCCCTCATCCCTGGGTTGATACCAATGTTCGCAGCAGCTTGATTGACCTCAGACAGGATTCCGGTTTCCCAGGTGCTTATGCCGTCACCCACACGAGCGGTGTTGTTGTCGACGACTGCCGCGGGAATGCCTCGCACTGAAAGTCGATCGAGACCCACGACAGAGGATCTCCCAGGTGGCATTCCGGCATCGTTGGTGATGCTCCCAGCCAACTGGTATCGCTCCACATAATCCGCCATAGATTGCCCTGAATGTGAACCCATGCAAATAACTTGCCCGTTTATGCGCTCGTCGCCATACGCGATTGTGTCCAAGGCAATGACGCGTCCTTCCGGGGCATCGAACATGATGTGCTGCTGAGGAACGATCTGGACCGGTCCAGGGTTTTTTTCCGCCATGAGGAGCGCCGCGTCACGACATGGCATTCCTTCCTTAATACCCAGTGACCGTGCCAGATTGTTGACAGCACCGATGACTCCTAACTGGTACATCGCTATGCCATCCGCGATAGGTGCACTTGCTCCTGATACGGCTGCGGCCGGTATGCCCGCGAACTCGAGCCGTGAAAGCCCTGAAATACCCCCATCATCAAGTCCCGGGCCAGCAGCATGGCCAATAACACCCCGGAGTCTGAGGGGAATGACTAACTCGACCGCGCACACTGCAGTGTGAGAGCCTGCTACCAAGACATCCACGCATGTCATCCGTGAATCTGCATGACCCATGGACTCCGCACAGACGATACGTTGACTCCCATTTGTCCAAACGACATCTAATTCGGATCCATCGCTGAGAACCACCCTAGTGACATCCTTTCTTGTTGATAAACTCTTGTGTTACGACTCGACCGGAAGAAGCGAGTCATCCTCCACGATCCAGTTCTGAAGCTTTCCAATGTGAGTCTCCGTGAGAACCATTTTGTCTCCCGGTTTGAGGTAGACGCCGTGACCTCCGTATGCCACTCCGGGTGGACTCCCGAGAGTCAGAACCGATCCCGCCTCAAGTGGAAAGATCGATGACCAGTACACGACCAAATCCAACAGACTGTGGGTGGCATCTAATGCCATGGCATCCTGACGCAACTCCCCGTTGATGTGCGTGGTCAAGTGGGATGCCGCGATTTTGAAGTCCCAAGCAGGCACGATCGATGGGCCAAGTGGGGCAAACGTCGGGAAGTTCTTGCCGGCGAGGAGCAGACCTGCCTTCATCTCTGGCTCTTGGACATCACGCGCGGAGACATCATTCATGAGGGTATAGCCGCCAATTGCGGCCTCAGCCTGCAGTTGATTGGCATGGTGGACTCGGACAGAGAGCACTGCGGCGAGTTCGATCTCGTAATCCAGTTCATGAACGCGACGTGGCCTGATGACTGCAGCATCTGATGGTACGAGTCCACAGCCGAGCTTGACGAAACCTGTCGGGGTTGGCGGTATCTTGGCATTTACTAACCTGGACGATTCCTCCACATGGCGCGCAAAGTTCCAGCCTGTGGCAACGATGATTGGCGGCTGGATGGGAACTTGAAGGTGGATTTCCGACCGCCGGATAACTTGGCTCGGAGACTCTGCCGCTTCCATCAAGGGGCTAGCGAGTGCAGACCCGAGCCTCAATATTGTGACCAGTGTGGCCTGGGAGTCTTCCTCCCAGGCCACCTCAGGCAGTTTTCCTGCCTTGATTACTGATGTTAAATCAACCACCGAATCGTCATCTCTAAGCAAACCGAGTTGGTCTCCGCGTGATGCTGCTTCGCGGGCGCCTTCCCGGAATGAGAAACGAATGAACCGAATCGTCATGATTAGTTATCGACTTGCGCATTGAGTGAAGGAATCCACGAACGTGGACTTTGACTCGTTCGCAGCCAACAGCTCACTGAATTCATCTAGGAAGGATTCGACTACTACTGGGTCAGCCCCATTTTGGACAGCCGTGCTCTTGTAGGTTTCCACAAGAACTGGTTCGAAGACACGGTCCTTCCAGGCCTTAATCTCCGCATCCGGGGCTACGGTGACGGAACCCCCAGCAGCGATCAGCTGATCACACGCTGCGACTCCGGAGGCCTCTACAATGCCTATCGTCGAAGATGTCATCTCACTTGACACTTCAAGCATGATCTCTTGAATGTCAGCAGGCAGTGAATTGAATGTGTCTAAGTTCATTGCCACAACTGCCACAATTGCAAACACTCCCATTCCTGTCTCCATGTTGTACGGGGCGACTTCGGCGAGTTTGAGAGCCATGGCCGTGGGGAACGGCAGGCCCGCATAGCCGTCAACCATGCCGCGCTGGGCCGCTTCGTACACTTCCGTTACGGCGATATCAGATGGTGCAACGCCGAGGTCGGCAAGTGCTTGACCCGTGAGCCCGACCGCCCGCAATGATTGACCATCGAGGTCCGTTAGTGAACTCACGGGCTCCTTGACGCCAACGGAAGCGTTGCCAACCAGGCCCCATGCCAGGACCTTCAAGCCTTGGTTCTCCCACTCATTGCGGAAGTCGTCACTGGTGTCGTACATCTCCTCCAAAGTTCGGACCATCGCCTCACCATTGGTCGTAAGGAATGGCACCGAAACCTGGCTGAGCGGAAGGTTTTGAGGCGCATAGACGTTGGCTAAGTGACCCGCGTCGGCTCGACCTTCCTGCACGCCACTCAACATGTCGGCGGGTGCCAATAATGAGCCACTCCAAAAGGGAGTCCATTGGACACGGCCGTTACTGCGCTCCGTCGTCTGTTCCATGAACCAAGCTGCCTGCTGTGCGAAGGAGTCCGACTCGCCCACGACTGAGGCATACGACAGGTTCACCGCTTCGCCCGCCTCCTCGGGTGCCGAGCTGGCAGTCTCCGAAGTCGTTTCAGCAGCGGTTGAGGCCGCATCCGGTGAGTCGGTGCTTTCCTCTGAAGCTCCACCCCCGCATGCAGTCAGCACGAGGAGTGCAAATCCAACACTTGCGATTAAATTCCTTTTTTTCTTCATCAAAGTCCCTACTCTCGTTCGATCGTGAATGGTGATCGTGTTGACGATTCCAAGCGTCATGCCTGACGCCAGATTTAAGTGATTTGTTCGAAGCAATGCTTTCCCTGTTCTATCAAATGGCTTCAACCAGTGGCTTGATAGAATACGGTATACCGGTAAAATGGGGGATGTCAAGCAAAATGCAAATTTTGGTGGCATTCAGACCATCCTTTGGAAATAGCATCCGCGAAGATGTGTTGAACTCGTGAATTTGTTTTTGTCCTTTTCGATCCAGGACAGGCGCGATCTTCCGAATGGTAGTAATATTGATCTTCGTGTTGAACCAAATTACTTCCGGCAACGATTTACATGAGGGCGCCCAGAATAAACTAACGAGGGTCAGCCTGAGCCTCATGGTCTCAGAGGTAATCCGTGGTGATATTTTGTATGGCCGCCTGCAGCCCGGAGTGCGCCTTGCGCAACAGGAGTTGAGTGAGCGTTTTGGCGTAAGCCGCATGCCCATCCGAGATGCGCTTCGACAGTTGACCTTTGAAGGGTATCTCGTGCAAGACGTGGGTAGTCGCTGTCGAGTTGCCACCTTGAGTCGGCAGGACATCATTGACACATTTGTAGTTGAAGGCGTATTGCATGGGTACGCAGCGCGCCGCTTTACGGAACGTGCCACAGACGAGGAATTGGCCGATCTCCAAGCTCGTCATGATGAAATGGATGCATCACAAGATGATCCTGAGAAGTACGGTGCCTTGAACTGGCAATTCCATCGTAAAATTAACTATCTTTCCAACTCCCGTAAAGTCGTGGCAGCATTGAAGACGATCGCTATGACGATGCCCCGTGACTTCGCCGTTGAGTTCCCAGAGTGGGTTCCCGGGTCGAACCAGGAGCATGCGCAGATCGTCGCAGCCATGATCCAACGCGATGGTGCACATGTGGAGGGACTTATGCAGAAGCACATCGGGGTCCGGGGCCTGGAAGTTGTTCATTATCTCGAGAGTAAAGGCGTGGAACTCGTCTAATCATACGGTACTGTGCTAAGATACGCCTTTGAATAAATATTCGGTATACAGTATCTCCTATTGGCTCGTCTGTGCTTCGACAACCTAAATGGCGGTAGTGCTGCGGACGGACTCTGGCACCTTGCTTCTGATCAGTGCTTAATCGTTAGGGGAAAAATGAATTTCGAGGACATCTACTATTCGGTATCAAATGGTGTAGCTACCATCACGATCAATCGACCTGAGAAGTTAAATGCATTTCGAGAACTGACGCTGGATGAATTGATTGAGGCATTTAATGCGGCAGAAGCGGATCGCGACGTCGGCGTCATCGTCCTGACCGGAGCAGGCGACAAGGCCTTCTGCTCCGGTGGTGACATCAACTGGGAGGGAGCATCGGATTCGCACGGTGCACAGCAACTCGCCAGGCGAACGATCACTTTGTCAATGCTTATGCGAAATTGCGGTAAGCCAGTTATCGCAAGAGTGAAGGGCTACGCCGTCGGTGGTGGTAATGAGCTTAATTTGCTGTGCGACCTTACGATCGCTTCTGATGACTCTGTCTTTGGCCAGGCGGGCCCAAAGATGGGGAGCGTACCGGTCTGGTGGGGCACTCAGTTGTTGCCCCGACTCATTGGCGAAAAGCGTGCTCGCGAGGTCGTGATGCTCTGTCAGCAATATTCCGCACAGCAGGCCTGCGAGATGGGATGGATTAACAAAGTCGTCCCAGTAGATGAGTTGGACGACGCAGTTGACGAATGGTGTCAACGCCTTCTGGAAATGAGTCCCCAATCTCTTCGTGTGGCGAAGCTATCACTCAACTATGAATCAGATCAACTTTGGCCTTCAGTTCTTCACGGGTTCCAAATGATCTCATTCATTCATGATACAGAGGAGTTTCATGAGGGAACTCAAGCCTTCCTAGAGAAGCGCAAGCCCGACTTTACGCGGTTCCGATGAACCAAGCAGAACGTGAGGCACTTTTTGAATTGGGATTGCATGAGCAGCCCAGCAAAGTCATGTCCCTGAGTGAGGCAGTTGGCACCTGGGTCAAACCCGGATCTACTATTCATGTCGCTTACTCAGACGCCCGCCCAAATGCAGCTCTCATGGAGATTGCCAGGCAATTTGCTGGGACCGATCCACGTTTCACTCTGGTCACTTCTGGCCTCGTCAGTGTGCAGCATGCACTTGTCGAACTTGGCCTGATCGAAAAGGTCATCACATCCTTCGCTGGCGAGAATTACCCTGTGGCACGCCCGAACCGCGCGTTTCAGCGCGCAGTTGAAAGTGGCACATTGACCGTCGAAAACTGGTCCTTGTGGACACTCATCGCTCGCTTGATGGCCGGCGCTCTCGGCGTGAGTTACATGCCAGTCAATTCCCTAGCGGGGAGCTCCATGGCACTTGACTTGCCCTACGACGTGTACCGAGAAATAGAAGATCCTTTCCGGGATAACAAAAAGACTTCGGTCGTTGCCGCACTGCACCCCGACGTATCTATCATCCAAGGTGTTTCAGCTGATCCTTCAGGAAATGTTGTCATGGCGGCACCATATGGCGAAAGCATGTGGGGAGCTCTCTCCTCTTCGCTGGGTGTCATTGCCTGCGTCGAGCGTGTCGCAAGTATCCAGGAAATTCGCCATCACAGCGCACTTGTTCGTATTCCAAGCCACAAGGTTTTGGCGGTGTGTGAGGTACCGTTTGGTTCCCACCCTTATGGCATGTTCAACCCTGGATTCCCTGACGTCGATGCATATGTGCCGGATCGGGAGTTTCTGGCCGAAGTCCGAGCTGCCTCTAATTCAGCTGGTACTTTCGCGTCTTGGATTTCAGAATGGATCCTTGATATTGGGTCGCATGATGATTACCTCAAACGCTTAGGGCATCGACATCTGGCTTCATTGAAATCCAAAGCCCATCCGAATCAGTGGCGAGCTGACCTCGCGACCCTGCCCACGCGTGAGGGCGCAGCTTGCAGCAGCAATGAAACTCTGGTTGTAGCGGCTTCGAGGTTAATCCAAGAGCGAGCCATGCTAATGGGTTATCAGGCAGTCCTTGCTGGAGTAGGTCTCGCGAACTTGGCTGCATGGAGTGCCGTTCGGGAAATGAAGAGCAATGACATCGAAGTTGAGTTGATGGCAGAGATTGGCATGTTCGGCTACGAGCCGCGTCCAGGGGAGGCGTTCATCTTCTCGAATCGGAACCTTCACACCTGTAAATGGCTGACCGATGTATCCGTCGTTCTTGGCAGCCTGGTCGGGGGTCGCGGAAGTCGCTCAATCGGGGTCATCGGTGCAGCGCAAGTAGACCCCGCCTTCAATACCAATTCGACATATGGCAATGACGGCAGATTTCTCGTGGGCTCGGGAGGTGCAAACGACATTATGTCAAGCGCCGATGAAGTCATAGTGACAATTGATCTTGATGCGTCACGGCTTGTAGGTGAAATCCCTTACATCACCGGTCCAGGAACGAAGGTTGGTGCTGTCGTGACCTCCGGGGGGATTTTCGAGCGCCGGTCTGGTCTCGTCACACTGACACGTTACATGGCACATATGGGTACCGACGAACGGACTGCAGTTGAAAGCATCCGGAGTCAATGTTCCTGGGATTTCTTGGTTGCGGACGACTTGATATGTGAACCAAAACCTACGCAAGACGAACTGGAGATCATTCGCATGTTTGACCCCTTGGGTGATTTTCTTGGAAAAGATCCAAGGGGGCTAGCGCAGACTGGGCGACCATCCTGACGAAAGTCACTTCTGCCTTCCTCTCAATGGGTGAGGTTAGGGGAACTGCTTTCAAGTCTCCTCGAAGTGCGTCGTCTGTTACGTACTCCGGTTCTGATTGGACTCAATACTCTGCCAGTTGACGACCGTTTGAGTGTCGATGAGGTTCAGCTGATTGAAATGATTCCGAATCTCACTGGCGAATTCCGCGTGAACTTTTCTATCTATGCCAGTCGTGTAGCCGAGATTATGGAAAAGGCCCAGAGCAGTTTCTGTGGACACATTTGGTATTAGACCAGGATCTCCAGGCATGACAATGCCACCACCGATGCCGGTCGTTGTCGTCTCAAAGATCCGCACACCCAAGTCGAGTGCAGTGAGAAGAGTTGCGCTTGCGATGCCCAAGGAATTGTGCAAATGAAGCCCCAACTCAACATCATCGGCATCAATGAGATCCGCGACAGTCTCCATGACATGGGCAACTTCGGTTGGTCCAGCGATTCCCAGGCTATCAGCGAGCGTAAAGCGTCTGACCCCGATTGAGAGAAAATGCTCAAGGGTATTCCTCACTTCATTTGGATCGATGGGTCCCTCGTAGGGACAGTGGAAAGCCATACCGACTCCGACGCTCACCAAAACCCCTTGATCCTGGCAAATCTGGACCATGTCTTGAATTTCCTTGCGGGATCCCATCCTGGTTCTGCCGACATTCTTATGCTCATAGGTCTCACTACAGACCGTGAAGAAGACTGCATGAGGAACATTGACCTCGAGCGCCCGAGAGAGTCCCATCATATTGGGCACATAGCCTCGAACATCAAGCGTCGGATGGAGCTCAGTCACTACTGCCATGATGTGACTTGCATCGGCGAATTGGGGTAGCCGCTGAGGCGAGGCGAAACTCGTCACTTCTAGTGATCGGAAACCACAATCGACTAGGTGTTGAATCCAAGAGAGTTTCTGTTCCGTTGATACAGGTTTGTGCTGGCCTTGACCGATGATCTGAAGGCCGTCTCGCAGCGTTACATCTACGACGTGTACGGATTGCGTTTGACTTTCTTGAACAACGGAAGTGGGGTCGCTTCCTGACAGAGCGAAGTCCGACATCAGGCTCCCCCCCGTGTCGACTGAATGGGTGTCCTGAGGCCTCTTGGCCAATGCGTCAGGTAAGAGCGCATCGGGATGGAAGCGTCATTCATAGGGACGCAACCCCAATCGCTCCTTCGTCTACTAAGCGACGAAGGTCGTTCTCTTTGAGGCTCAAATACTCCTTGAGAACCTCCCTGGTTGACTCTCCCACGATGGAGCCCCCAGCATGATCAATGCTCCCAGGTGTCCTCGAGAGCCGAGGAACAACGTTTTGGACGAGGAGGCTACCCAGTTCTTTGTCCGGTATCGAGACGAGGCTGCGCCGCGCAATGACGTGTGGATCGAGGGAGAGGTCAGCAATGGTGTTTACCCGAGAGGAAGGGACACCAGCGTCCAAAAGAATCCCCAAAACTTCATCACATGTGAACTCCGCGAACCGCTCCGCCAACAGTTGGTCAAGGGCCTCCGCGTTGCGGACACGATCCATGTTAGTCGCAAAGCGATCCTCGCCTTGGTCCACCTGGAGTTTCAGGGCGCCTTGTAATTTCTCGAAAGAACGCTGGGTGCTGCCAGCAACGGCAATCCACTGCCCGTCTGCCGTGAGATAGGTATTTCTTGGAGCGACAAAGGGTAATCGGCCCCCTGACCGCTGTTGAACAAGGTCCAGGGCTCCAAAGTCGACGGCAACGCTGCCCAGCAGCGCGAGGAGCCCTTCATAGAGAGACACATCGACAACCTGGCCGCCTGACCCTGCTCTTGCGGCCATGAGAGCACACGTGGTGCCAAAAGCTCCAAAGATCGCGGCACTCGCATCCCCCAAACCAAATGAGGGCAGGAGCGGTGGCCCCTCAGCAGATCCATTGAGGTGTGCAAAGCCGCTGTATGCCTCCGCGATCGTCCCAAAGCCTGGCCTGCTTGAGTACGGTCCGTATTGACCGAAGCCACTTACTCTGACGAAGACTAAATTTGGATTCCGAAGGCTGAGGTGTTCGTAGCCAAGATTCCATTGCTCCATGGTGCCTGGGCGGAAACTCTCGACCACAACGTCAACCTCCGATGCCCGATCTCGCACAAGCCGCTGACCACCTCCTGTTCGCAGGTCGATGCACATGAGACGCTTGTTTCGGTTAACGACCTTGAAGAAGAGGCCGTGACCGTCCTTCGAGTGGCCCCACCGGCGCATTTCATCGCCGCCGGGAGACTCCACCTTGACGACGTCTGCCCCCATATCACCGAGGTGCATGGCGAGCGTGGGACCTGCCATGAGGTTCGACAAGTCCAGCACCCTGTACCCGCCGAGAGGGCCCGTGCGTGGCCGAGGCGCTACTCGAGAATCAGTCAACGAATGACTCGGACTCGACGTTCGGAGATCGCACGGGGGTACTTGGATATCCCGAACCCCCGAAGAATGAACTCAGTCGATCTGCTGCCGCGCGTGACACTGAGACGCTGCAGCCCACTGATGTGACCCCCTCAACATCCCGAAGTGCTTCCCGAATGGCCCCCAGCGTGATCTGACGCATGCCGCAACCCGTGCAGGCTGCGTAGAAGCCCACTTCGACGTGTCCTGCCGACGTGACGTCAATAACGGCAATGTCTCCGGCGTGGGCCTGGACCTTTGGGCGCACTTTGTCGTCGAGGACTTGGTTGACGCGAAGCAACAAAGAGTCGTCAGATTCGATCCGCCTTTCTGACCGAGATAGTGTTGAAGCCAGGTCAAAACCGTCGGTGATCGCTGGCCGTCTGGTCATGCCGACCCGTGCCGGTTTGCGGAACTCTCTTCATTCGCTGAATCGAGATTAGCGAGTTCTGCAATCTTCGCATCGACATCAATCCCCATGAGTTTAGCGAAGTTACCCCCAAGAATCTTGGATCGAGTGTCTTCGGTGATTGCTGGGTAGCCATAGCGGTCTTGAAGCTCTTCGGGTATCTGCATGGATCCGAGTGCGTCTATGTATGCCTGGACGGCCGGCCAGGCGAACGCTTCGGAGCCGTAAAGGATGCGATCCTCACCGACATTGAGAAGTGCTTTACCCAGTGCTTCGTAGACAGCCCAAGGTGCGACCGGGAAGAGATTTAGCAGGGCAGAAAGAGACAAGTGGACGTTCGGGAAGCGTGCAGCAATATTGATGGTTACGTCGATGAAGGGGAGGCCAAAGTGATGGATGATGATGTCCAAATCAGGAAAGTCAGTCGCCATGACTTGCACGTCATTTGGTGCAAGATCCTCAACGCGCTCGTAGCCCAAGGGGATGCCTTTGTGGAATTGAACGCACTTAATGCCAAGTTCCTGGCACTTCTCCCAGATTGGGTAGGCGATGGCTCGATCATCTGCTCGCCAACTCAGCCCACGTGCGTGGCCTTGGTAAAACTTCATGGAGACTGCATTCCATTCATGGACTTGGCGCTCCATCTCAGACTGGGCACCAGCCACACCTTGAAAAACTGGATCCACACCACCGCAAAACAGAACGCGCTCAGGGCAAGCTTGTGCCAGGGCGTGTTGGAGTGCCGCTGGCGCGAAGCCTTCCCGCCAGTAGCTAAAAAGGGGCACTGTCTGAGCCATGGCCATATCCGTGTCAGAGGCTTCAAAGAGATAGTGCAGGGCCTCTTCCACCGAGGTCTGACTACCTTCATAGTTTTGTGCGACCATGCCAGGACGCGAGTACGTCTCATGAAACTTTTCTTGGAAGCGCATGGCGACTGGGTCAATCACATTGGATGCCGTGTTGTCGTACATGTGTACGACGTTGTCGAAGACGAAGTGACCGTTGTGCATGGAACTCTCCCTACTGATTGGTGGTGAGACTGCCTAATGCGAACAGATGCCGGATCCAACAAACGCGTTTCCCTTGGCAAGCTCAGCGACCGCCTTTCCCGCTATTGCCAGTACGGGAAAGGCGGTCATGCTGAGCGGAGGCGAACTCAACTACACGTGCGGACGCCGTCCTGAATGTTCAACTGACTCTCGTACTGGTCCAGGAGAGATTTGTATTGATCAAAGAACTCCTGAGCTGGCAGGCCCTCTGCAGTTTTTGTTTCAATCCACTGAGCCTGGAAGTCAGGACTCAACGTTTTCCATTCCTCTACAACCGAATCATCCATGGGCTTGACGGCGATACCTGCAGCCTTGAGGATTTCGCATGCTTCAGCCTGAGCGGTGATGAGATCGTCCACGCTTCGAGACTGTGATTCGATGCTGACTTCATCAACGATAACCTTCAAGCATTCGTCAAGACCCTCATAGAAGTCCTTGTTCATACCCATCACTCCAACGACATAAGCACCGGTGCCAGCTTCCGTGATGAACTCGGAGACTTCCTCGAGGCCGAACGTGGGAAGAACCTCGATCGTGATGGTTGAAAACCCGTCAATGACGCCGCGCTGTGCCGCTTCGAACACCTCGGTTGCGGGAAGCGCAACGGGATTGACGCCCACCGCCTCAAGTGCAGCGGAAGTGTTGCCAGCCGCTCGAATTGACAGCCCATCAAGATCCGCAAGTGCTTCGACAGGCTTATCATTCGTGCCTATCACATTCACCCCGAGTGAGGGGACAAAGAGAATGTGAACGTTATTCTTGTTGTACTCCTCCCGGAATGGTGCATAACTCGAGTACATGTCGTTGAGCGCAGCAGAAAGCGCTGCACCGCTTTCTGCTGTGAAGGGTAGTTCCGCAACCGAGCTGAGTGGGAGTTCCGCCGGATGGTAGAAGTTGCCGATCCATCCGACGTCCGCTCTGCCGTCGCCAACGCCCTGGAGGGCTTCAGTCCCTGGGAGCAGCGCTTGGGCGTAGTGCGGGGTCACCGTCACTCTGCCATTCGAACGGGCAGTGAGTTCGTCTGCCCACCACTTCATCGTTGTGCTCTGTGGTGTGTCCTCACCGAGGAAGGTTGCGAAGTCGATCGCGACAGGGACTCCCTCACAGGTATCCACCAAGGTCTCCCCAGGAGACGCCGTCCCACTAGTTTCCGTTGGGGTTGAGGCTGGAGAAGCCTGGTCTTCCGTTGTTCCACCACATGCGGAGACCAGCAACACAACAGGGGAAATCAGGGCAATAGCGGCCGTGAGGCGAGCTCTTCGAAACATGTTTACTCCTCAACAATAATTTGTGCGCCGATTGCGCAGAATATACGGTATACTGTTCTTACTTTCGAGCGAAGTCAAGCGGTTTAAGGAATTTTCATCAACTTGTTGCCTGTGGCAGGTGTCCTCAACAGATATAAACCAAACGACAATTAAGGGGTCCAATTCATGAAATTTGCTCGTATAGGTGCCCCCTGCGAGGAAAAGCCAGTCGTCATGACGTCTGAAGAGACATTCGTGGACATTTCTAAGCTCACAGTTGACATCAATGGCTTGTTTCTAGCAGACCTAGACCTCACGACTATTGAAGAGTATGTGAATGAGGAGGTAGACAATGGATGAGAATTACGAATAAGTGGGCGGAGAATTGGATCACCAATAGTGCGTCCGCAGCAGATCCTTTGTATCGGATTAAACTATGCAGATCATGCGGCAGAATCAGGTATGCCAATACCGGAAGAACCAATTGTGTTTAACAAGGCACCCAATACCCTGGTGGGTCCGAACGATGACGTGTACCTGTCTCGTGGCTCAACCAAAATGGACTGGGAAGTTGAACTTGGAATATTCATCGGGTCGCCCTGCCGCTACCTAGAGTCCCCGGCTGAAGCTTGGGAAAGAATTGCCGGATTCGTGATTAGTCACGATGTTTCGGAGCGTGAATTCCAGTTAGAGAGAGGTGGTCAGTGGGTAAAAGGAAAGTCGTGCGAAACTTTCAACCCTTGCGGACCGTGGCTGGTTACTCGCGATGAGGTTCAGGATGTACAGAACTTGTCGATGTGGCTGACCATGAATGGAGAATCGAGACAAAATGGTTCTACTGCAACAATGATATTTGACGTTCCGCACCTTGTTTGGTACCTGAGTCAATTCATGGTACTTGAGGCTGGTGATCTCATCAATACTGGAACTCCGCCCGGCGTGGGTATGGGTTTGACCCCCCCAAGTTTCTTCGGTCTGGCGATGTCATCGAACTCGGCATCGAAGGACTAGGCATTCAACATCAAAGAATCGTTGGGGCAACATAAGAGTTCTGAACTGACACTGCACTGTTGGCAGGACCCGTTGCAGCGAGTACGTGTGATATGACCCCCGGAAAGTGAACGTTGTTTATGAGAGTTGTGGCAGGCTGATCCGAAGGAGGATCACTATGCCACGTCAATATCCGACTGAGGTTCTCCTGTGGTTTCAAGCGATCATTGCAATAGCGGATGATTGTGAAAGGCTAGCAGTCATCCGGGTACTCATGACGCAGTGCGCGACTGATCTGTTGCGGGCTCCACCGCACGGCTAACTTGTAGTGAACGAATGCTTTCAACTCCCTGCTCATTGACAGTTTCGTGACCTTGGGCCGGTGCCTGCCTACGCGTTGCCGCGCACACGTGCGCTTGGAACGGCCGGTAGTGACCTGACGGATCACAGTTGCGACGCAACTCGCGGCTAATCGTTGATGCCACCCGACCGATTTCAATTCCGATAGCAGTGGATCCCAAACCAACACTGACCAAGTCAGCGATTCGAAGTCGCTCAGAAACGGATGCGAAACCGTGGCGATATCACTCTGGTGGACAATGGATTCAACGGAGGAATATGTTTCACGTCCCGTCTTTACGGACCACAGTGCCCCCGTTTTTCCAGATTTGACTGGTCTGCCGGCACACACATACTTCAAGGCAGGGAGCCCGAATAGAAACACCTTGACTGAGTAGTTCCATGAACCGGCGCCGAGCCAACGACTTCGGGCACCGACCAGGACCCTTGGGGATTCGATGAGTAGACAAATCGACCTCCAACAACAATCTCGTCGCGACGACCGCTAGAAACCACCTGAGCAAAAATGATACAGTTTTCAGCAAGCGTTAACGCATTGTAGTATACAGTATCCCTGTGGACACATGAGTGTCCCTGGCGATGGTGTAGGGATGACTACGCAATATGCGGTCGTCAATGGCGGGAAATGAGGATTCGTGGACAGTTTTGGCATCACGGTGGGTAATGACTATCTGCCCGCATTCCGGCTTGAAGAGGGGCTAAGGGTCCAAATTGGGAATATTTCACTCAGGATGCCAAATTGACATTACCAATGATGCTGGTGAAACTACGAATGATGGTGAGTTGGGTCAACTGGTCATTTGGACGCGGGCCCTGGCACTCACCTAGGCCACGGAAAAGTGTCTCGTCGTGGGGTTTTTCGAGAGCATTTCACCGCTGGAGCCAATGCCATTCATGGAGCCGGCTAGCCATAGATGATCGCGTCAATCAACAGATCTACAACATAGGAGGCACCACGTGAAAAGGCTCGGGATAGCTGATGTTGGCATCTACCAACCGAGGTATGGCCTTGAACCATCAGTTGCATCATCTATCGGAGCAGGAGCCACACTTCGCTTCGCTGCACCGGATGAGGACTCACTCACGATGTCGTGGGAAGCCTTGAATCGACTCAATCAACCACTCGATGCGAATGAAATCATCCTCGCTGCTCCGATGGATGGCCTTGAGCCGCGAGCCTTAAGTGCTCATTTGCGCGGGACCGGAATGTTTCCAGGTCCGACAACGATGACGACCCTGCACCCCCAAAGTGAACTCGCCGAATTCCTCCACGTCGCATCCCGAGCAGGCAAGAATGCTGTTGGCTTACTTGTTGATCGAATACGCGAGCGTGACCCCCTCAACGCCCCAACTGGCGATCGGGCCATCGCCTTATCCTTTGGTCAGCCGCGCCTCGTTGAAGTTGCCGCACACGTTTCTCTACCAGGTTTAACATACGACCGCTGGCAGGAGTCAGATGAACGAGCCGGTCGCGATCCTCGATTCGTTGAGGATCGACTGATCGCACACGAGGGTAAGGATGTCCTTGACCTCTTGCGAAAAGAGGCGCCTGAGAACTCACAGGAAATGCTCGGTGCTGTCGTGACTGTCGGTACCAAACTTAAGGGCGCAAGTATTGCCCAACGATGGGATATCCCCAATGTTTGGATTGCCAATCCAGCTGCGACCGAGCCCGGTGATGGGAGTGCAAGCCAACTCATCTTTGCCCTGCAACAGCTCGCAACAGCCGGGCCAGGGTCATCGGTAGCGCTGATCAACCTGGGATGGGGGGCAAGTGGTGTCCTCCTCGTCGCAGGACCGAGTATTGCTGAGCTAGCAGAGGCATTCACCACAAGTGAACCGACTGGTACGTACAACATGCGGACCTGGCTCCATGGACATCGCTCCCCCTACACCGCAAATCCGTGGACATCTGGGAGTGAATTGAGTCGTGAAGCAGCGGACTTATTGGGGCTTGTTGGATCACAATGCATCGCATGTCGAAATGTTATTTTCCCCGCTAGCAAAGTTTGTGAACACTGCGGGGCGTTTGACCTAAATCCTATCAGCCTTAATCGCACCGGCACTGTGATTACACACTCCATAGACGAACTCTACGGCGCACCCGACACTACTGTGCAAATGGTCGTTGTGCGATTGGATCATGGTGGTCAGTTTTATGGTCAGGCAGTTCAAGGGCTGCCAACCTGGCTGGAAATTAACCAGCCCTGCCAACTCGCGCTTCGTAGACTCCACACCGGATCTGGATTACCTCACTACTACTGGAAGGTTGACACCCATGACTGACATGCTCACTCTAGCCGTAACTGAGGACTCGGAAGACATCGTTGTAATTGGTGCAGCAAGTTCGAAGTTTGGGGAATTCTTTGATCTCGGTTATGAAGACCTAGTCCGTGAGGCGACATTTGCAGCTCTGGCTGATGCACAGTTATCTCTGGACGATATCGATGCCGCATGGCTGGGCACTGCCTTCTCCTACACCTACTCTGACCAAGGCAACGCCGGGACGTCACTCGCCGAACCCCTTGGATTGCATGGGATACCAGTGACGCGCGTGGCCGCATATTGCGCTTCGGGGCTTGATGCAATCAGGCAGGCAACAATGGCACTGCGTGCGGGCGCCTGTGACGTTGCACTAGTTGTCGGTGCCGAGAAGATGCGTGATGTTGGACCGCGGGGATCGCTCGTTATGCAGCATGTCGACAGGGGCCATCCCATCATCAGTAAGGGTCGTACCGCTCCTGGCATGTTTGGTCTCGTCGCGGAACGTTACAACGCCGTATATGGCAGTCCGCGCGATGCAATGACCGCCGTCGCGATGAAAAACCACCAATATGGAAGCCTAAACCCACGAGCGCATTTCCAAAAGCCTGTAACGGTCGACCAAGTTGAGAAAGCTCCTCGCCTTTCGGGACTTATCGGACTGCTCGACGCCTGTCCCACTACCGACGGCGCTTCAGCCGTGGTCCTCACCCGGGCAAGCAATGCTGGTGGCCGTCGGACAGCTACGATCAGGGGCGTAGCGATGTCCAATGACATGGGATATTTCACGGCCCAGTACTCGAGTCGCTTTGACTTCCTTGGATTCGAATCAACACGAAGCGCTGCAAATTTGGCATATGCCCAAGCCGGTATCACGGATCCCTTCCACGAGATCGATGTTGCCGAAGTCCACGACTGTTTCACCATCACAGAAGTCGTGAACTATGAGGACTTGGGTTTTTGTGAACGGGGTGAAGGCCGAGAGTTCGTCACGGGTGGCGTCTCTGGCCCCGGTGGCGAACTTCCAGTCAATACCAGCGGTGGCCTAAAGGCCTGTGGCCACCCGATTGGTGCCACGGGAGTTCGCATGATGGTCGATGTCGTCGACCAGGTCTGGGGTCGCGCAGGGGATCGTCAAGTGGTAGGAGCGCGAACGGGACTGGCACATGCATTGGGTGGGCCCGGCTCACTTGCCTGCGTCGCCATCGTCAGCGCCAACGAAGGGTCGTGAGGGGATAAAGAATGCCGATCTATCCCTTTGAAGGGGTCGCTCCGATCATTCACGAATCGGCATACGCTCATCCTGACACTCTTCTCATCGGCTCTGTCAATGTCGGCGCGGATGCATCCATGCAACTTGCATTGGCTTATGGAGCGGACGTTTTCGTGACGTCGCGCACCCAGGAAAGCCTAGACATCGCCATGTCTACTCGGTGCATCCGGCGGAGTACTCACAAGGCAAGAGAACTGGTCCAAGTCCCTCAAAGTGATGACGGCGGGGGGTGCAGATCTCATGATAAATTCCATC
>JBDNFH010000086.1:0-8521 GCA_041689915.1 Candidatus Nanopelagicales bacterium
CCAAACTCCCGCAGCAATTGCCGCGACCGCGGTTCAAGAGGACGCCGACGTCATCGGGATATCAATTCTTTCCGGTGCACACCTCACTCTCTTCCCGGAACTCATGAAGGAATTGGCCTCGGCAGGTGCTGGTGACATTGTTGTATTCGGTGGCGGGATCATTCCGACGGCAGATATCCCAGTCCTTAAATCAGCAGGCGTCGCTGAAATCTTCACTCCGGGAGCGACTACCCAGTCGGTCGTGGATTGGGTCAACGAGCATGTTTTGGTGAGTCGCTAGCAGTTAGTGCGTGCAAGATCACACACATACTGTGTCATCACGCGGTGCCAAGTGAATAGGCTTAGTGCGCACCTCGGTCGTAAAAGTAATCATGTTGATTTAGGGAGTCTTTGTGGATCTGTACGAATACCAAGCCAAGCAGCTTTTTGGAAAGCATGGGCTCCCCGTTACCGCAGGCGATGTCTGCAGCGATGTTGATGCCGCCGTTGCGATCGCTGAATCCATTAATGGGCCCGTAGTCGTCAAGGCCCAGGTGAAGACCGGTGGCCGTGGCAAAGCGGGCGGCGTGAAGTTGGCTAAAGACCCAACTGAAACCCGCGAGATTGCTGGTGCGATTTTGGGCATGGACATCAAGGGTCACACCGTTCACAAGGTGCTCGTAACCCATGCGGCTGATATCGCCGAGGAATACTACGTTTCATTGTTGCTCGACCGGGCTAACCGAACATTTCTGGCAATGGCCAGTGTTGAGGGTGGCGTTGAAATAGAAGAAGTAGCCGTCAACAACCCTGATGCACTTGCAAAAATTAGGGTCGATGCCCTAGAGGGTGTAACCCCCGAGAAAGCTCGTGAGATCGTTGCAGCTGCGAAATTCGACGAAGCGATCCAAGCTCAGGTAGCAGACATTCTGGTCAAGCTCTGGCAAGTCATGGTGGCAGAAGATGCAACCCTGGTTGAAGTAAACCCGCTTGTCTTAACTCCCACGGGTGAGGTACTCGCACTCGACGGCAAAGTCACCATTGATGACAACGCTGGCTACCGCCAACCCGACCACGCAGCTTTTGACGACTCCGCAGCCGACGACATTGAGACCCGCGCAAAAGCACTGGACTTGAACTACGTGAAACTTCAAGGTGATGTTGGAATTATTGGTAATGGTGCAGGTCTGGTCATGAGCACACTTGATGTAGTCGCCTACGCGGGTAAGGAATTTGGTGGCATTAAGCCAGCGAACTTCCTCGATATTGGCGGCGGAGCATCGGCTGAAGTAATGGCTAACGGTCTCGACATTGTGCTCAACGACCCCGAAGTCCAGGCAGTCTTTGTGAACATCTTTGGCGGGATCACGGCATGTGATGCCGTAGCCAACGGGATCCTGCAAGCAGTTGATCAACTTGGAGACCGTGTCACCAAGCCGATTGTTGCTCGAATTGACGGAAACAACGCGGTTGAAGGTCGCGCAATTCTTAACAAAGCGAATCACAAATTTATTGAACTGGTAGACACCATGGACGCGGCAGCGCGCCGGGTAGCCGAACTCGCAGCAGCTCGAAAGGGAGCGTAATCCAATGGCAATTTGGCTCAATGAAGAGAGCAAAATTCTTGTTCAAGGTATGACCGGGTCAGAAGGCACAAAACACACTCGCCGCATGGTTGCAAGTGGTGCAAATATTGTTGCTGGCGTTACTCCTGGCAAAGCCGGTGCTGATGTTGACGGAATTCCTGTGTTCAATGACGTCGCCTCGGCAATGGCGGCAACAGGTGCTAACGTCTCCGTTGTTTTTGTGCCACCCAAGTTCGCTAAGGGTGCAGTCGAGGAAGCCGTTGATGCAAAAATGCCACTCTGTGTCGTGATCACTGAAGGTATTCCCGTTCACGACAGCGCGCAGTTCTACCAATACGCGGTGAATGCGGGAACCACTCGCATTATCGGACCAAACTGTCCTGGAATCATTAGCCCGGGAAAGTCCAATGCCGGAATTATTCCCGCTGACATTACCAAGCCGGGTCGAATCGGTCTGGTCTCAAAGTCAGGGACTCTGACCTACCAAATGATGTACGAACTGCGTGACTTCGGCTTCTCAACCTGCGTGGGAATCGGTGGTGACCCAATCATTGGGACAACCCACATTGACGCTCTCGAAGCATTCCAAAATGACCCCGAAACCGACGCAATCGTCATGATCGGTGAAATCGGTGGTGACGCTGAAGAGCGCGCTGCCGCCTACATCAAAGACCATGTCACCAAGCCGGTTGTTGGCTACGTAGCCGGTTTCACCGCACCTGAAGGTAAAACCATGGGTCACGCCGGCGCTATTGTTTCCGGATCCTCGGGCACCGCGGCTGCAAAAGCCGAAGCGTTGGAAGCAGCAGGGGTCAAAGTGGGTCGCACCCCAAGTGCAACTGCTGAACTTATGCGCAAGATTCTGTCTTAGCGGCTGCGTGCAAGTTCCACGCTCGTGACCGCTGATTGGACAATTCTCACCTTCACGGTCACAACATTCTCCATATTTCTCTATGGAGTTTCAAAGACGTCTATGCCGGTGGTCGGAGTTGTTGCCGGCCCGCTTTTGGCAGCGGCATTGACTCCGACTGTTGCAAGTGGTTTCGCACTTCCACTGCTGATTGTTGGTGATCTGATTGCTCTTCGTCGTTACCGTTCATATGCGAACTGGCCGCTCATCTTCAGGTTGCTGCCCGGGGTGTTGCTGGGCTTGTTGATTACTGCCGTGCTTTTTACCGTCATGCCGATCACAGCCATCACGCGCATGCTTGGGTTGCTGATTCTCATTTCCGTGATTCTGGAAATTTGGCGTCGTACCCGCAAGGACAAGGTCACAGAGAGCGAAGGAGAATCCCCAAAACGGCTTGTATTGGCAGGATTCTTCGGGGTCTTGGCTGGCATGACTTCGATGGCAGCAAACGCCGGCGGCGCTGCGATGAGCCTCTACTTCGCCAATATGCGGGTGACCACTTTGACTTTTATGGGAACTGCTGCGTGGTTTTTTTTCGGTGTCAATCTACTCAAAGTCCCAATCGTGGTTCAGTTGGATCTGCTCACCTTGGAAACGCTGAAGGTCAATCTATTGTTCTTACCCGCCTTGGGATTAGGAGCTCTCGCGGGAATCTTTATTTTCAAGCGCCTTGATGAAGGTAAGTTTTACGCGATAGCACTGGGTCTGAGTTCGGTTGCGGCACTTTGGCTTCTGATTCACGGTTAGTTAGTCGCGCCTAAGTCAGTTGTGCCTGGGCCAGAAGCCGCTGCCGGAAAGGTAGATTGTCCCTGTGAGTCAACAGGCACCGTCAGAAACACCGACACCTGTTGACCAAGTGAAGGAAAACGCACCCCGTTCTCGGCTAAATTTGAGTGGGGTTCGGACTCGGATTAGTGGAGTTACCGGTTCAGCGGCTATGAGTTCAATAACGGGGGGCATCCTTTATGCCCTGTCGGTTATTTTCGCAACTGTTTCCATTGCTGCGCTTATTTTGTTGCCCATCTTGGTTTTTGGTGGTGATCGTCCAGCGAGTGTGAAGGGATACCTTGATGCGATCACGTGGGGTTGGTTAGCACTCAACGGTGTACCGCCAAAGCTGGGTTCGGCGACCATCACTTTGATTCCATGGGGTCTGGCCGTAATTTCGTGGGCATTACTCTTTCGCGCTGGCAGGTCGTTTTCACTTCGCAATGTCAACGGAGCCCGCTGGCAGGTAATCGGAGGTGGGATCATGGTTGTCATTTATGTGGCCGCAATCGTTGCCGCGGCACACTTCACCACGTCCATCAATGTTTCCTTCGGTGATTGGTGGGCATTGATCGTGTCAGTGGCCATGGGTGTTAGTGCCGTTTCCATCGGGATTCTTCGTGGCGCATATGCCCACTTAGGGTCGCGAATCCCGGCCCTGGCACATTTTGTTGTGCGACGGGGAGCGAGTGCAGTCTTAGCTCTTTTGGGAGTCGCGGCGATTTTGTTGGCGCTACGACTGCTTGTAAATTTTGGCTCCGTAATGGATTTATTTATTGGGTTGAATCCCGGTTGGAGCGGATTCCTTGGAATCCTTGCCTTGACACTTGGTTACCTTCCCATTCTCGTGGTGTGGAGTGCCGCCTACATTGTTGGTGCGGGTTTCAGTATTGGACCCGACGTCATGGTTTCGCCATTTATTCCGGTCACGGCTCCCACGCAACTTCCACCATTTCCTCCACTCGTTGCGATCCCTGAAACGGCAGGCGCGTTGGCCTGGTTGCTGCCGGTGCTGGTCGTTGTGATCGGCGTGCTGTGGGGTGTGGGGATCTCGAAGAGCTTAGGTAAAGAAAGCGCACTTATTCGTATGGTGATCGGGTTTGCGATTGCGTTTTTTGGCGCTGTGATTTTCTATGTTCTTGCATTGCTTTCTATGGGCAATCTAGGTGATGTTCGGCTAGTTGCTTTGGGACCGGACCCCTTGCTATCGGCGACTCTGTTCTGGATTTTGTTGGCCGTGGGCATCACTCCAACCGCAGTCCTTCCGGCTAAGACATTTACCCGGGTTCGCCGATCCAAAATTTCAGTGGCTCCTGAAGTTAACATTGCTGAAACGCTGGCGAAGCAATGAGTAGAGACACGAATGGGGTTCGAATCGGTGCTGCATTGGGATGGGCGAGAGTCGCCTTTGCAAAAAATAGCCTGTCATTCATCGCACTCTCTGTTGTCGTAATGATCCTGCAATTTGGTCAGCAATTTGCGGCAACACCATTCACCGAAACTTTCTCACAATGCACGGCAGAGGGTGGAGCCGGAGAAATATTGGACTCGCAGGCGATCGCCTCGTGTTTTGAAGCGGAAATGGGGTCACTCCTGCGGGTAATGCTCATGGCGGTTGTGTTCGTTATTGCATCCTTTTTAGCAACAGCGGGCGTGATTCGTGGCGCCCTGTACGTCACGCTCGGCCGCAAAATTGGCTTCGCTGACACGTTCACCGGCCCTCACTTTGGGGCATTTGCCTTAACCACGCTCCTGATCATGGTCACATTTGTCGCGGGATTATTCCTGTTCGTTGTTCCCGCAATATTTGCTGTTTTGCTTTTTCAGTTTGCACCATTTTTCGCCTTGGATCGTGGGCTCCCTCCATTTCAAGCGTTGAAATCAAGTGTTCGCGTCGTCCGTCTTAATTGGTCACTTGCCATCTTGGTCTTGCTTTTTAGTGGGGCGGCGTATTTGATTTCAGGTTTGTTCTGGGGAATCCCCACTCTTCTATTCCTGCCATTAGCGGCGTTGGTGACCGGTTACGTCTACCGGAACTTGCAAGGCGAAATGGTTGACCCAGCGACGTGAACGCCCGCATAGTCGTTATGGCCTCCGGTACCGGATCACTTTTTAAGGCACTACTGGACTTTCAAGTGGGTGCAAATGTGGTCGGCTTGGTGACCGATCAACCTCTGTGTCGGGCAGTGGAGATTGCGCAGAGTCGAGAAATTCCGATTCGCAAAGTCTCCTTTACTGATTTTGATTCCCGAGAGTTGTGGGAGAGCGAATTGCTGCGGCAGGTGCTGGAATTGGATCCGGATCTGATTGTGGCAGCTGGCTTCATGCGGATTCTCAGCCCCACTTTTGTAGATCATTTTCCAGACCAAATAGTTAATTCACATCCGTCATTACTGCCGCAATTTCCCGGCGCACATGCTGTGCGAGATGCCATCGACGCAGGTGCCGCGGTCACCGGCTGTACGGTTCATTTTATTGATGATGGAGTAGATACGGGAAAAATAATTGCCCAGGCGCACGTGCAAGTGCTGCCGGGTGAAAGTGAAGCAGAGCTGCACGAAAGAATAAAGACTATTGAGCGCGCTCTCCTTCCCCACAGTGTTGAGCAGCTACTAATTGAGCGTCTTGGGAAAGGACTTCAGTGACAATTCGGCCGATCAAACGGGCGCTAATTTCTGTCTACGACAAAAGTGGGGTCGTTGAATTAGCGCAAGCACTGGCACAACATGGTGTTGAGATCGTTTCTACCGGCAGCACCGCCGTCACCATTGAAGCAGCCGGGATTGCGGTCACGCCAGTTCCTGCGGTCACAAACTTCCCAGAATGCCTTGATGGACGGGTAAAGACACTGCACCCAGGGATTCACGCGGGCCTACTTGCAGATTTACGTAACCCCGATCATGTCGCTCAATTAGAAGAACTTGGCATCAAGGCTTTTGATTTAGTTGTGGTCAACCTTTACCCATTCAATGAGACCGTTGCCAGTGGCGCCAAAATCGATGACTGTGTTGAACAGATCGATATTGGTGGCCCGGCCATGATCAGGGCATCGGCAAAAAACTATGCCAACGTTGCCATCGTTGTTTCTCCCAGTCGTTACCAAGAAGTTCTCACAGCGATTGGCGCTGGTGGCACCACACTTGAGCAACGTGCATTGCTCTCGGCTCAAGCTTTCTCTTACACAGCGACCTACGACATTGCGGTTGCCACCTGGATGTCGAATGTGGTCTCCCCAGACGAGAGTGAATTTCCGCGTTGGCGGGGATCTGCCTGGACTCGAAATGAGGTACTTCGTTATGGAGAGAATCCACATCAAAGTGCCGCCTCCTACATTGGGGTTGGAAATGAAGTTGGGGTTGCAAACTCACAACAGTTGCACGGAAAACCCATGTCCTATAACAACTTTATTGACGCCGACGCCGCTCGCCGTGCTGCATTTGATTTTTTGGAACCGTCAGTTGCGATTATTAAGCACGCCAATCCATGCGGGATCGCGTCGGGTCGTGACATTGAAGAGGCTTACCACAAGGCCCACGCGACCGATCCGATCTCAGCATTCGGAGGAGTGGTTGCGGCGAATCGAGCCGTGACTAAAGAGATGGCAGAGTCGTTGTCGAAGGTTTTCACCGAAGTAATCATTGCCCCTGAGTTTGATGCTGATGCCTTGAGTGTTCTCAAAGAGAAAGCCAATCTGCGGATTCTGGTTGCACCAGGACCGCACCCCGGTCGTCGAGTTGAAGCACGCACAATTACCGGTGGCTCGCTCGTTCAAAGCGTCGACACGATTGATGACAGTGGTGATAACCCGGCCAACTGGACACTTGTTAGTGGCGAACCAGCATCCGCTGCAACCATGCGCGATCTCGAGTTTGCCTGGCGAGCCGCTCGATCGGTTAAGTCAAATGCGATTCTGCTCGCTAAGAATCTCGGTGCGGTCGGAATCGGCATGGGGCAGGTAAACCGGGTTGATTCCGCGCACCTTGCGGTAAATCGTGCTGGAGAGCGAGCGGCTAACTCGGTCGCTGCATCTGATGCCTTCTTTCCATTCGCTGACGGTCTACAGGTGCTCCTTGACGCCGGAGTGAGCGCGATAGTGCAACCCGGTGGTTCGGTGCGCGACGAAGAAGTCATTGCCGCAGCACAAACGGCTGGTGTGAGCATGTACTTTACAGGAACCCGTCATTTCTTCCACTAATTCCCGAGCGGGTTCATGGCAACTTGCCTTAATTCCAACCTTTGCCGCATTCTTTGTCGGAACGCTGACGGCAATTCAATCAAGGGCCAATGGCTCATTGGCAGATGTGGTTGGCTCCGGGTTGCAAGCAGCCCTCATCTCATTTTCCCTAGGCCTGCTGATCACTTCAGTAATTGTCGTATCGAGCGCCAAGTTGCGAATCGGCGTCGCTAAATTACGGTTAGCCATTCGCGGGCGTCAGATTAGGCGCTGGGAACTATTTGGTGGCTTTTTTGGGGCCTTGTTTGTCCTCTCGCAGAGCCTGTCCGTACCGGTAATCGGCGTGGCATTGTTTTCGGTCGCATTGGTTTCGGGTCAGAGCGCTTCTGCTCTGATCGTTGACAGGTTGGGTCTTGGTCCGCATGGTAGGCAACCGGTAACTCGGTGGCGCGTATTGTCCGCCTTAATCGGAGTCAGCGCGGTGATTGTGGCCGTTTCGGGTCGACTCAGCGGCACTGAGATTCCGATTTGGCTCGTGATTCTGTGTTTCGTTGCTGGAATTGGTGTATCGATTCAACAAGCAATTAACGGTCGAGTTAGCGCTGCTGCCGGAGAGCCAATCGTGGCCACATGGCTGAACTTTGTCACCGGTGTCTCAATTTTATTACTGGCATTTGGGATCATGATTGCGATTGGAACTGTACAACCAGGTGCGCTTCCATCAGGTCCACTTTGGCTTTATTTGGGTGGCATTGTCGGTGTAATTTTTATTGCGACCGCTTCATGGGTGGTCGGAAAAATTGGGGTATTGCGTTTGAGTTTGTTGGCAATCGCAGGTCAACTTGTCGGATCGCTTCTACTCGATCTCGTGGTGAATGGGTACTTGGATGCGCCACTCATTATTGGTGTACTGCTGGCGTTTGCTGCGGTTAGCGTGAATGCGATTCACCGACCAATCAAGAGAGCGAGTAACTAATAGTGCGAGCCGCTCTTGTTGAGTGCTGGTCATGGGAGAGAATAGGGCGATGATTCTTGACGGGAAAGCAACCGCAGCGGCAGTTAAAGCAGAGCTCAAGGTTCGCGTTGATGCACTCAAGGCCCAGG
>JBDNFH010000087.1:0-13968 GCA_041689915.1 Candidatus Nanopelagicales bacterium
ACGCCAATAAAATCGGAATTGAGTTCATGTCATCTCCCTACGACCTTGAGGCTGTAGCGCACCTTGACCCTTTTGTTAACGCCTTCAAAGTTGGCTCGGGCGACATCAATTGGCTTGAGGAACTTGACGTCATTGCAGCACTGGGCAAACCAATAATTGTCGCAACCGGTGCGGCGACTTTCGAAGACGTTGAACGCACAATGAATATGCTTTTACAAACCGGCGTCCCACTCGTCCTCATGCAATGCAATACGAATTACGAAGGCAGTTTGGAAAATATCCATCATGTGAACCTTCGAGTCCTAAAGCAATACGGCCAGGCATTTCCCACCGTCACACTTGGTTTGTCCGACCACACTCCTGGCCACCTCACCGTCCTTGGGGCGGTTGCATTGGGTGCCCGCGTTGTTGAGAAACACTTCACCGATGACACAAATCTGCCAGGGCCAGATCACGGGTTCTCAATGGATTCGGTGACCTGGCGCGCAATGGTTGACGACACCCGAAAATTGGAAGTCGCCCTGGGAACCGGTACGAAAAGCATTGAAGACAATGAACTCGAGACAATTGTTCTGCAGCGTCGGTGCGTTCGCGCGCAACGGGTTCTGCCTAAAGGAATAACGCTGACAAGGGCCGACGTAGAAGTACTTCGCCCCGCTCCCCGTGAAGCGATACCCGCGCATGAAGTAACTCAGGTTCCCGGCAGGACCACGAGGAGGGAGATCCCTGCTGGTGATCTGATCACTTGGGATGATCTCAACTAGCCGTCTATGGAAAAGCCATCAATGGAAAAAACCTGTGTCTACCTCAGTGATACCGAAGGCATCCATGACCTTCGGTGGCGCAAGGCACTCCAATCCATGGGTTGGGAAGTCTTACTTGAAGTAACTGCTGATCAAACTCCGGTCATAGCCGGCCCCCTCACCATCAATCGACTGGAACCACTAGCACAACGGGAAACCCCAGTTATTGGGTTGTCCTGGGGTTGGGATCTTCACGCAGCCAAAGGCCATCAATCAAATATTTGGCTGAGCAAACTGTCCGGGCTCGTAGTTGACTCAGTGCCAACGAGGGATATCGCAATCGATTTGGGCATGAATCCCCAAGCAATTGTCATGATCCCCTGGGGTATCGACTTAGAGACTTTCACTGCAAGTGATTCGATTCGGAAAATCGAGCTTTCTATTGTGAGCCTGCGTGCCCTTGAAAAGCTTTATCGGGTGGACACAATTCTAGACGCGGTAGGGCTTTTGCAGAAAGACAATATTGAATGCTCACTCACCGTGGGGAATGATGGCTCGCAATACGAAGAACTCAAAAGGCAGGCTGCAGAACTCGACCTAAAAAATGTTACATTTATTGGAAAAGTCCAAGAAAGTGACTTGCCACAACTTTTGAGCAACCATGGGGTCTACGTCTCAGCAGCCGAAACTGATGGAACTTCGGTCACACTTATGCAAGCAATGGCAATGGGGGCTCCTGTGGTTGTTTCTAATACTCCCGGAAACGTCGCTTGGTTAAAAAGTGGATCACAGCCAACCGGCAGACTCTTTGAACTCGGTGACCCTGCTGATCTTGCACTCAAATTGAGCGAGGTAGTTAATTTTCCAGACCGCACTCGGGAATTAACACAACTCGGCCGAGAGATTGTTGGGCGTGATGCCGATTGGAACCAAAATATTTGGCGCTTAGACGAACTACTGACCCGCCAGAGCACATAGGCTCTCAAATCAACCTACCGTGAACCTCAAGGCTCTAGTCTGGTCCCATGAGCGATCAAAGAACGATTGTTTTTGACTCAAAGAATGTGTGGCGAACCAGTTTCATAGTTCTCGCCGTCGTCGTGATCGCACTACTACTCAAATTCCTGCTGGATGACGGCGGCAGCGTAATCTTCATTGTCCTGATGTCTTGGTTTGCCTCAATTGCTATGGAACCCGTTGTCAGGCGTCTCGCAAAACACATGAGGCGCGGGATCGCCACGGCAAGTGTCATGCTGTCCATACTTGTGTTCTTTATTATTTTCGGTGCCACTTTCGGAAATCTGCTCTTTAACCAGATCGCCGACCTCCTGAAAAGCCTGCCAGGAATACTTGACAGCGCTTTGGCCTGGTTTAATCAGCGCACGAATTCCAACTACGAGATTGTGAATCTCTGGGAACAGCTCAATCTGACACCGGCTAAGTCAGCAGAATACGCATCGACCGTGTTACAAGGAGTTGTGGGACTCCTGGGATCGGTTGCGCTCGGTTTCTTTGGCCTTTTCACCCTCGGTCTATTTACCTTTTACCTTTCAGCAGATGCTCCGAGATTCCGTCGCTACATCCGTTCATTATTTACTCCAAGATTTCAGCCACTTGCCGAGCAGGTGTGGAGTATCACTGCTGAAAAGACTGGAAATTATGTCGCGGCACGCATTGTCCTCGCTGCTATCAATGGCGGTACCAGCGCAATAGTTTTCTTCGCAATTGGCATGCCCTCGTGGTTGGCGCTGGGGATTTGGACCGGACTCGTGTCCCAATTCGTGCCAACAATCGGTACCTACATTGCAATTGTTTTGCCGGTGCTTGTCGGTTTGCTCAGCGGGAATCCCTGGATCGGAATTATTGCATTGATCTGGGCCATTCTTTACCAGCAGGTTGAGAATCTCACCATTGAACCAAGAATCAGTGCGCGTGCAGTCAACGTTCACCCAGCCGTTGCATTTGCATCTGTCATGCTGGGCGCAGCTCTCTTTGGAGTTGCAGGTGCACTCCTTGCGGTCCCAATCGCCGCGATGGCAATTAGTCTGATCGAAGTTCGACAGTTGCGCCATGAAGTACCCGAAGAAGAACCTGCCGAGGTACCTGCCGAGGAAATAGCGCCCAAGCCAAGGCGCACACTTAGGTGGAAGAAAAACTCTTGAACATTACCGATCAAAGTTTGCGGTGTCGGAATGTTGGAACGTGATCGCAGGAATTGCGCATCTCATCTAGCTATTGACTTCCTCCCCACGGCTGAAGCCGGGGGATGTCAATCGTTTGCGTATCGATCAAAACGTGAAACAAGAACGGAACTCTGCCATGCGGTCACGGCATAATATGGGAAATATTTGTTACTCAACAGGTCCCACGTTTCGCGCGCGGCATCCTCAGAAGTCAAAACCTCGATCTTGACATTTCCCCCTTCAACTTCACTCAAACGTCGGTTGGCCGGACCAACTCCGCGCGCGGGAGTGATGGTCCAACCGACCACACCGCAGGAAACTAGATCTTCGACTAGCCGACTTTCAATGAGCGACTCAGCCACAATCGTCAACAAAACTACGGCCTGTAGGTCCTCGCTCATGTAAACCACCCTTCTAGGGATTGGGCAATGAATAGGTAGATCGGGATTCCTAAAATCAGATTAAACGGGAAAGTAATACCCAGACTCGCGGTAAGCGTTATTCCTGGATTTGCTGTTGGCAATGCAAGTCGAACAGCAGCCGGGGCAGCGATATACGACGAACTCGCGCACAACACTCCCAGCACCATTGCGCCACCGACGGAGAGCCCGGCAATGTAACCGCCGATTATTCCAAGTGTTCCAGCAAATAACGGAAATACGATTGCAAAGACAATCAGTCCAAGGCCTGCTTCTTTGACCGAACCAATCCGACGGCCAGCGAGTACGCCCAGTTCCAAGAGGAAAAGGGCAAGAACACCGGTAAACAGGGACCCGAAGAATGGTTCAACCCGTTCGTAGCCATTAACTCCGGTGAGCAATCCAATTATTAGTCCACCGCCGAGCAGCAGGACAGATTTACCGAAAACGATTTCCCGAACCCACCCATCCTGTTGTGACCCTGACCCACTGCGGTTGAGATAACGACCAGCCAGTAGAAGCCCGACAATGATTCCGGGGATTTCCAAAATAGTAAGCAGGGTCGGCATGAACCCTTCAAACGCGATGTCGACAGTCTCCAGGAAAACGATTGCTGCAGTAAACGTGACGAGAGACGTTGATCCGTAGTGGGCCGCCATCGCCCCCCGGTCGACCGGATTAAGCCTGGTCACGTATCGCAATACGGTAAAAACAATAAGTGGGATGAGGATGCCAAGCAAAAGGGCAACCCCAATGGGCGCCATGACTTCCGCTGGATCCGAAGCCCGGAGGGCAACTCCACCCTTGAGCCCTATTGCAAAGAGCAGGTACATGGAAGTTGCCTGGTACACCGCATCTGGCAGGCGAAGGTCGGTTTTGAGAGCTACCGAGAGTAAACCGAGAAGAAATGCCAAGACCGGAACTGAAACGAAATTGGTGCCCGCTTGGGTCAGAGAGGTGGCGAAGTCCACGGGCACAGACTAGATGGGCATAGATACTTGTGCAATGCAGAGGTGCCGGTCAAACTGAGTGCGTTTAAGTGCGCATTCAGTTTGCGTCGTCTCAACGTCTGTTGAGACGACATTCTCCTTTTATGCCACAAGTGGCTTGGAGATTGACGTTTCAATGGTTGCTGCCTTACTGACCCTGATGGGTGTTCGGGACTTGCGCATACCTCCATGTCCAGCCTCCGGGTAACTCCCGGCGGGACTCGTAACGCCGAGTCGGGCGAGGTTTATTGCCGCGTTCACGTCACGGTCGGTAACCATGCCGCAAACACCACAGTCATACTCACGTTCAGAAAGCAGCAGTTTGGTTTTCACTGCACCGCAACCTGAACACGTTTTACTGGACGGGAACCACTTATCCGCCGCAATCAAGGTAGAGCCATACCACGTGGTTTTGTAGTGCAACTGGCGTTTAAACTCACCGAAAGCCGCGTCATGTATGGCTTCGGCGAGTTTCCTGTTTTTCACCATATCGGGAATATGTAATGATTCCACCACTATGACATCAAAGTTTTTCGCCAGATACGTCGTCGTTTTATGAATCACGTCAGCGCGCCGGTTCGCCGTGCGGGTATGCGTTTTTGTTACCCGTTTCTGGGCTTTCCCCACTCTGTCAGGCTGGTATGAGACACCCTGGACGTTGTGGGGTTACCTTGAGAGGGTGGGGTTGTGGAACTCGTTCGTTCGGGTGTTCACAGTTCGCTCGCGTCCCCGCAGTGCCGGCGTGGACATCACATCACCCCGTTCGGGATAGGCCAGCGCGAGACCATTTTTTATTCACACCATGGATGCTTCCGCGGGGTCGACCCAATTCCCGGTAACGCCACACCCCAATTGCGTACCAAGTCGTTAGGGCGCGCGCAGGTGTCAGTTGTGGGGGACGGATGGCCATCCAGCGTTTGGTGCAAGCCAAAACGGGGGCGCTTTTGAACCGGCGGGAGTTCTTGAGAGTCGGAGTCCGCCTTGGCTAGGACTGTTGGTGGTGGCTCTGCCAGTTGCCGATGGCAGCGATACGGCGCCGTTGTTGGGTGGCGGCGCCACGATCGTTTCCGTGTCCGCGCTGGTCAAGATTGACACTGACGCGTTCCCGGTGGTCGACGGGGTTGGAGTCGTCATACTTGAACTTGGCCTCGACCCGCAGCACCGCCAGTCGGATACCCCGGATGCCCGAGAGCATCCGACCGTACGGGGCCGAGTCGGTGGCCACGTCCGCGTGGTCACCGACTGGTTGGAGGTCGGCGAGTTGCGCAGTGAGAATGGCTACCTTCTGCTCAGGTTCGTCGACGACGGTTGGCTGACAGACGAACTGCACGCTGCTGTAGTAGCTGGTGGGCACATCGTCCTCGCCCGAACCTCCTGCCTTGGCCCGCCACGACGTGGGAATGTAGGCGTAGTCTCCGGTTACAGCCAGCCGCACTTGGGCGGTCGCCTCAAGGTGCGGCCAGACAGGGTTCGGTCGGGCAAGGTGGAGCAGCAGCTCCTGCCCCGCCAACGTGAAGTGTGTCGGTAGGAGCAGTGGCGCCTCATTTGGATCGAGGTTGTTGACGGTCAAGACACCGAACCGTTCTGTGCCCGCGAGCCAGTTCTGCCATTCCTCAGTGTCGAGTACGGCGTCCCAAGGGTGGATAAGCATGTCAAACTCCTTCGTTCGGTGTGCTCGCCGCGATTAAGCAGCGGACGGCTCGTACGCCCGGCCCAAGTCGAGTGAGATGGGCGATCTAGGTACACGCGGCTAGAAAGAGCAGGAACGCGCACGACACCTGTACATATAGGTGCGCGAAAATGACCGTTTGTGACACACCTCGAATAGCGCCGTTTTAACCCGGGTGTCCAAAACCGAACAAGATCCCCAACTCCAACTCGACGCACTCACTGCTGCGAGGTGCACACGGATTTTTACTGAGTCCGCCTCTGGGGTGAAAACCAGTAGGCCTGAACTGGATGCCGTCCTGGACTATCTGCGCGAAGGGGATCAGCTCGTCGTCTGGCGGTTAGATCGCCTGGGGCGCTCCCTGCCGCACCTGTTGGAAGTACCCCACACCGCGACAGGCGCGGTGTGGGGTTTCGATCCCTACCGAAGGCCTGGACACATCCACCTCCGGGGGCCGGTTGGTGTTTAGCGTGTTCGGGGCAATCGCCCAATTCGAATGCGAACTCATCACCGAACGCACCCGCGCCGGTTTAGCTGCGGCGAAGGCCCAGGGGCTTGTGGATGGGCGACCATGCACCCATGACGGATGCGAACGTGGAATTCGCACGTGATCAAACCCCCACCCCACCATTGAGGAACATACGCCGAGCTTGCGCCTGTCCACAACGGTCGGCGCTCCACTGTCGATTCGACCTGCCCGTAACTACGTTGGTAGATTGATCTACAATTCACACCAATCCCTCTCGTGGGTTCCTACGCCAGCGGGGCGCTCAAGAAGCGCAGAAGGGATTTCTGCTGTCACGGCGAATGTGTCGTCCAGCACGATCAACATATGGAGACGGATATGACGAGTACCGACCGGTTCGACCCGCAGTCCATACCGCGTGTTGTGCGCGACGGCATAGTTGGTCCCGTTGACACGGCCCGTGTCCCCCGCTACTCCGGAATTGCCACGTTCGCTCTGCTTCCTCGTATCGATGAGGTTGAGCGTGCGGATATCGCTGTGATAGGTGCGGCGTTTGATTCCGGCGTCACGTATCGGCCGGGCGCCCGATTCGGCCCAGCTCACGTGCGTGAGAGCAGTCGCATGCTTCGCGCCTACCACCCTGGCGTTGATGCCTACCCCTTCGGAGTGAAGCAGGTCGTTGACGCTGGAGACGTGCCGATGAACCCCTTCGATATCCCTGAAGCCCTGGAGGCGCTGGAACAAGCGGCCGATTACTACGCATCCAAGGAGGTGCGACTGGTTACCATTGGTGGCGACCACACCATCAGCCTCCCGTTGCTGCGATCGGCTGCGAAGGCGCACGGTCCTATTGCATTTGTACACTTTGATGCCCACTTGGATACGAACGAGCAATACTTTGGCTCTCGCTACACTCATGGGACCCCCTTCAAGAGGGCTTCTGACGAGGGTCTCTTTGACCGGTCCGCTATCTTTCATGTCGGAACACGAGCATCCACCTATGGACATGAGGACTACGAAACAGATGAATCTATTGGCTTTAGGGTTATTTCTAGTGGTGATGTGTATGACCAGGGGCCAAAAGCTGTAGCGGACGAAATACGCAAACGAGTCGGAGATAGACCGCTTTATTTGTCACTCGACATCGATGTCTTGGATCCGGCCTTCGCGCCGGGGACGGGCACCCCTGAAGCGGGAGGTCTTTCTAGCCGCGAGGTCCTGATGCTCATTCGGAATCTCGCGTCACTGAACCTCATTGGTGCCGATGTCGTTGAGGTCGCACCCGCATACGACAGCGGAGATATCACCGGGGTGGCCGCGTCACACATTGCATACGAGCTCATCACCTGGATGTCGCGACTCACCTCCGACGAGAGACCCATGAGCGCGAGCAACCCCAACCTTGACGAAGACTCGTAGCACTCAATGTATGGTGCGCCTATCAAGAAAGACAGTCTTGGGTGTAAGGGCTTGGCCTTGGCTCGACCAGAGCATGTGCCCGAAAACATTTGAATGGATAGCGGCGTGAATAGTCAACCCGCGGAACTCGACTTGCGAGTGCACTGGAATCACGGCGGTCGGTTCGTCAACCGGTGCCGAGATCCGCTGATTCAGGTTCATCGCCTAGAAGAGAGCACCGTCGTCCTGCGCCAGAGCAAGGCAACCCATTATGAGGCACCGTTCCTGTATTTGCTCTTCGGACAAGAGCGAGCGATTCTGCTTGACACAGGTGCTACTGCTGATCCGATCCGCTTTCCGCTCCGATCGGTTATAGACGGCTTGTGTGCGGACTGGTTAGCGCGCAATCCGCGCGAAGATTACGAGCTCGTAGTAGCGCATACCCACTCCCACGGGGACCATGTTGCCGCTGACATGCAGTTTCTGAACCGGCCTCTGACGACCGTCGTCGGGACCAGCCGACACGAAGTCACACAATTCTTTGGCTTGAGGGAGTGGCCCCTGGGGGAGGCGGCGTTCGACCTCGGCGACCGAGAACTGCTCATCATGCCCATCCCTGGCCACGAGCCGACCTCAATCGCCGTGTACGACCCCCACACTCAACTGCTTTTGACGGGGGACACAGTGTACCCGGGTCGGCTTTATGTACAGAACTTTCCAGAGTTTCAAGACAGCCTCGAAAGGCTCGAGGCCTTTGCCACGTCCCACCCAATCAGCCACCTCGTTGGGGGCCATGTAGAAATGACCGACCGCCCTCGTCGAGACTATCCCTTGGGGACCACCTACCAACCGCGGGAGGCCACCCTCTGGATGTCGGTTGCCCAACTCCATGCCATCAGTGAAGCAGCGCGCGCCGTTGCCAACCTACCCGGCGCTCATCAGTTTGACGATTTTGCCATCTTTAATGGCCCATGCAAGGTGGCGCGCGCAAAACAACGTACCAGAACTTTCCTAAGGAGGCTCTGGCTGTTGCTTGGATAGACAAGCAGCGCCTCACGGGTGTGCCGCGTTAGGAGATTCGCTTGCCCTATCCCTGCAGGGTCAGTTCAACAGCGCACTAGCCTTAGCCTTGAGTATCGCGGTGAGGCGTTCCTCGTTCGACTTGACGTGTTCGGAGACGGCTCGGGCTGCGCCAAGAGAGTCACCCGCCTCAATCATCGTCATGATGTTCTCATGCTGGAGCATTAGGGCGTCCGGCCGGTCGTACTCACGGTCTTCAAACGACAAAACCTGCAGGTAAAAACGCAGTTCGACCAGGATCTGAGCAAAGAAATCATCAATCCGTTTGCTACCCAATAGCGCGACGACCGATGCATGAAACGACAGATCGCACAACACGATCTCGCGCATGTCGCCGCCCCGCGCTTCGACACTCAACGCGTCGAAGGCGGCACGCACACGAGCGATTTGCTCTGGGGTCGCTTTTACTGCGGCGGCTGTTGACTCTATATGGAGTCGGGCCCGATAAAGGTCCGCCAGCTCATCAATGGAGGGCGTGATTACCGTGGCACCGGAGTTGAACTTATGGCGTACCAGCCCGCCCTGTTCGAGCAGTCGCACTGCTTCCCGTACTGTGTTTCGAGACACCCCCAATGACACGCAGAGAGCATTTTCTCGCAGATGTTCACCCGCTTTTATATCACCATGGAGGATCAGGTCAGTCAGCACATCAGCTACTTGAGAAGCCGTGCTGACCCTGCTGACAGAGATGCCGTCGAATGCGTTCACAGGTGCAATTGTAGGGGAGACCTCGCTACCCTAGGATCCGCGTATGTATCACAGAACTTTTGTGAGGAACGATCGGGTGCGTTCGTTCTGAGGGTTCGAGAGTACTTCTTCGGGTCGTCCAGCCTCCACAATGACTCCGTCGTCCATGAAAACCACACTGTCGCCCGCCTCTCGGGCGAATCCGATTTCATGGGTGACAACGATCATCGTCATCCCGTCCTGCGCGAGTTTCTTCATAACCATGAGGACGTCTCCGACAAGTTCGGGGTCCAAAGAGCTCGTCGGCTCGTCGAAAAGCATCAACCGCGGTTTCATTGCCAGGGCACGGGCAATCGCCACCCGCTGTTGCTGCCCACCCGAGAGCTGGTCCGGGAAAGATGCAGACTTCTCGCGGAGTCCGACTTGATCGAGCAAATTGTTCGCCTCAGCTACTGCTGCCGCTCGTGGCATCCTTTGAACTCGAGTTGGTGCTTCAATTAAGTTCTCCAGAACAGTCATGTGCGGAAAGAGGTTGAAGTTCTGAAAGACCATCCCAATATCGACACACTGGCGGGCGATTTCTTTCGGGCGCAGTTCATGTTTCTTGCCCGCCACTGGCCGGTAGCCGATAAGGTTCTCTCCTACCCAAATGTTGCCGGCGTCGTACCGCTCGAGATAGTTGATGCACCGGAGCAACGTTGACTTTCCCGATCCAGACGGGCCCAGAATGCAGACGACTTCTCCCTCGTACACGGACAGATCGATGCCCTGGAGAACTTTATTTCGACCGAAACTCTTGTGAACCGCTTCGAGTTGCACCAAGGGTTTGCCATCGTTCATTTGACTTCCCTTCCATTACTCGCCCGGTGAGCCGTCCGAGCCAGTCTCTTTTCCAATTGACTCTGGATCAAAATGAGCACAGTGGTTACCGCGAGGTACCAGAAGGTCGCCACCATAAGCAGAGGAATCTGCTGGTAGTTGCGCGTGTAGATTTGCTGCACCATCGTCAAGAGTTCGGGGACGCCAACGACAATTGCTAAGCTCGTCATCTTGAGCATAGTTATGACGTTGTTCGACATGGGCGGAATGATTATGCGCAAAGCCTGAGGCAACGCGATCCGACGGTAGACCAGTCGTGGCGACATTCCCAATGCGTGGGCGGCTTCCCACTGTCCCCGTGGAACAGCGAGTATTCCGGCGCGAACAATTTCGGCCATGTAGGCCGATTCATTGAGACCAAATCCAAGGATGGCGGCCACCATGACAGTGATGACCATGTTCGTTGGATACTCAAGGAAGACTGGCCCGCCGAACGGTATGCCGATTGTGATGTTAGGCAGGATCGATCCAATGAAGAACCAGAAGAGCAGCTGCACAAGGAGCGGGACTCCGCGGAAAAACCAAACCCAGACTGAACTCACCGCCCTGAGGACTGGGTTGTGGGATATACGCATTATTGCAATTACGACTGCGAGGCTAATTCCCACGGCCATCGCGATCGCTGTTAAGTATAGCGTCATCCACAACCCGTTTAGGACCAAAGGATTGAAAAGGTACTCCCCGACGGTCGCCCACTGGAACGCCTCGTTATTGACCATGAAGTGCACAGTTGAGGCGAGGACGAGAGCGAGAATGGCGGCACTCGCCCAACGGCCAGGGTGCCGAAGCGACACCACTGGCGCGTTGGGCGAAATACGGTCAGTGTCATTCCCTGAAGTTGATCTAGTTGCGTAAGTCGTCATTTGTATCAGTGATTATTTGGCGGGGTTGAGTGCTGCTCCGGTTACGGCGGCAGCCTCGACTCCGTACTTCTCAAATATTTTGCTGAAGGTGCCGTTCTCTTGAAGTGAGAGCAGAGCGGCCACAATCGCGTCCCGCAGGTCAGGCTGCGCCTTGTCGACAATCATGGCGATCGTCGTCGCGGGGAAGGCATCATCGGTCACCAGGTCGAAGGAGTCTTTCGTTCGCTCGAGGGAGTTGGCCACATAGTTGCCGCTTACGCTTTGAACGACAACTGCATCAATACGGTCGCTTTGCAGTGCTGTCACAGCATCAGCCTGAACGGGAAAGGCCGTGAAGTCGATCGGAACATCGCACGAGCCTGCTGCGATGTAATCTCCAATCGCCAAGTCCGCACTCGATCCCTTTTCCACTCCTACTCGAGTGCCGCACAGGCCGGAGAGCCCATCAATGCCAAGGGGATTACCCGCGGGGACAAGAATGGAAAGCTCGGACTTTGCGTAGGCAATCAAGTCGGTTTGCGCCTGTTTTTCCACGCTTGCCGTGTAGCCCGTGAGAGAGACATCGTATCGGCCGGACTTTACCGCGCCGGTGATGCTGTCGTATGAGGCATCCTGGAACTCGACTTTTACACCCAAGGCGTCGCCGATGGCGTTCCCGAGATCGATGTCAAGACCGGCGAACTCCCCATTGTCGTCTTTGTACTCATAGGGCTCGTAGCCGACGGCCGTCGCGGCGATGATCACGCCGGCATCCTGGATGTCTTTTGGCAGCAGGGCTGCCGCATTTTCATCGATGGTCACGCCGAATTCAGAGTCGGATGCACCCGTGGCGCCCGATGCTGGGTCTGTAGTCGCGCCTGAATCAGCATTCCCGGCACAGCTAGTCAGTAGCAGCAGCGTCGCCGCCCCGAAGGCGAGAGAAGCAGTGAATGATTTTTTCATGATCGTGTCCTATTCCTTTAATCGTCGTTGATTCATTAGGAGCCCGTCCATCCGCGCATATACGAGCCTATCGTCGGTTCTGGTTCGACCACCACCCCCAAGTGCGACTGGCCCATGCCTTCGAACTGCTTCTTGCAGTCCCGTGGGGGTCAATTAATTATTGTAGTATTGTCCGACAGTTTGTCAATGAGGCACGGGAAACATTTCGCGGGCAAAATACGTGAGGGACGTCGCTGGGGATCGAAGATCGATTTGCCCCAGTAGCATGGTATCTGGTGCATCGCACAGTCTTCAGAGCTGCCTTATCTTTCGCCCAATCGCGTGGGGCTGGTCGTTGGCTTCAGGCTCGGGGTCTCGCTGGAGTTCTATGAGATTTAGTGTCAACGATCAGGCCGTGACCGGAAGGAACAACCTTGGCAACTGGTGAGATTCAGATTGACGATGGCACTTTTCGTGTCACGAAGTGGACGATAGACCCCGACGACGCCATTCCTCTGCACTTTCATGAGTTCGATTATGTGGTGGTGCCCCTTATGACAGGTATGATGTACGTGACAAGCGTTGATGGGGTCGAGATTACGGCCGAGTTGGAGTTCGGCCAATGCTACACGCGCACATCGGGTGCCAGGCACACCGTAGCAAATCGCGGAACAGACAGAATTGTGTTCATGGAAATCGAGAAGTTGAACTAGCAGCGAATATGCGACCTGAGAGGCGGCACTGCCGTTTATGTTGATCGCCGGGGTTCTCAAGCTGCACTCGTCCCTCGTGCTTTTCTGCTCGCCGAACTCGAGACAAAGCCGGATCAGTGCTCTTAGAAACCATGGGTGCTAGCGGCACAACTTCGCCTTGCATCGCAGCCCCTCAACGCAGAGAAATCAAACGTTCGAAGCGGCTTCTACGATCGCGGACGTCATATGCTCGATGCTGGCCTGTCCGGTCCAGGTCCGCGGTCCGGATACCGGCGGCCAGAACACTTTCGATCGCTCGAATAAGATCCACTGTCGCTGCCTTGTGTCCGAGGTGTTCAAGCCTCATCGCACCGACCCATCTTCGCCCAACCGGATTCGCGATGCTCTGACCAGCTATGTCTGGCGCGGAACCGTGTACCGGTTCAAACATGGAGGGTAGAGACGCTCCGAATTAAGATTGGCGCTCGGTGCAACACCGATCGAGCGCACCATTGCCGCGGAGAGGTCGGGCAATATTTCGCCGAATAGGTTCGAGGCGACTATCACATTGTGCCGACCAGGGTTCATGATCAACCCCGCCGCAAGTGCGTCGATGAGCACTCTCGTGAGTTTGACATCCGCGTAATCGCCAAGGGCCTCCGCCACGATCTCATCCCAAAACGGCATCGTGTGAATGATGCCATTCGATTTCGTGGCAGACCTAACTTTGCCTGATCTTCGCCTCGCTAGCCTCGATCTTTCATCGGGTGGGGTTGGCGGGGTTTGAGGACTGACTTTCTGCCTGAGGGTCTGAATTGTGTCATTCGGGTATGACGTTTTGCCCGATGTGTCTCGGGTGGGACCGGATTTCCATGTTCCGGGAGTGGTTTTCGTTGTCGTCTAGATGGGTTGAGGTTTCCTTGTCAGCCAGGTGGGGGCAATGCGTGTAGGCGTTTGAGGGCTTGGAGGATTGCCTGTG
>JBDNFH010000088.1:0-4340 GCA_041689915.1 Candidatus Nanopelagicales bacterium
GGGCGGGGAATCTGGTTGTAGTTGGAAGCCATGGAGCGGCAGTAGGCACCAGTAGCGGCAACAGCGATCAGATCACCCGGTGTGATGTCAGAGGGCAACCAAGCGTCACGAACCACAATGTCTCCTGACTCGCAATGTTTTCCGACTACTCGGCTAAGAATCTGATCCGCAGTGGAGCTTCTTGACACGAGAGCCACCGAATATTGAGCACCATAGAGTGAAGTTCGAATATTGTCGCTCATGCCTCCGTCAACGGAAATATATGTGCGCTCACCGTGATCGAGGGTGACTTTCTTGACCGTGCCCACTTCATAGAGGGTGATTCCAGCTCTACCAACAATCGCTCGACCAGGCTCAAAACACAATGCTGGGACGGGAATGCCAACATTCTCGCACTCCCGAATCACGATTTCTCTAATCTGCTTAGCCATGGCTTGCACAGAAAGTGGGTCATCTTCTGGTAAATATGCAATCCCCATGCCGCCGCCGAGGTTAAATTCCTGACACTCGATTCCCTGGGTGTCATAAATGGAGTAGGCAACTGACACCACTCGACTCGCGGCAATTTCAAATCCAGCGGAGTCGAAAATTTGCGAACCAATATGTGAATGCAAGCCCATAAAATGCAATGAAGGCAACTTGGCGATGCGGCGCACAGCTTCTTCGACGTCACCTTCCTGAACCGAAAGTCCAAATTTTTGATCCTCGTGTGCGGTGGCAATGAATTCATGCGTGTGTGCTTCAACGCCAACAGTTGCGCGCACCAAAACTTTGGCCACGATATCAAGATCGGTAGCAATAGTTGCTACTCGAACGATCTCGTCAAATGAGTCGATCACAATTCGACCAACACCGTAATCTAGCGCGGCGAGGATTTCGCTTTCAGATTTATTGTTTCCATGCATCAGCAATTTTTCACCAGGAATACCAGCGCGAATTGCTATTGCGAGTTCGCCACCGGATGCAACATCGATTCCGAGACCTTCTTCGGTGACCCACTGCGCTATAGCAACACTGAGAAAGGCTTTTGCCGCGTAATAAACCGTGCCATGTTCATTTTCGGCAAGATATGCCCGCGCAAACTCCCGTGCACGTTCACGAATATCGTTTTCATCGAAAAGAAACAACGGCGTACCGTACTCGGCTGCTAATTGAATTACTCCCTGACCGCCGACGTGAAGTTCACCGCTGTCGGTTCGCTGAGCGCTCTCGGGCCACACCTGGGATAAAGTGGGATCCGCGACCGGGATGGACGCTTGTGACTCCTGCGCCATTTGAGCGTGGCGGGGCCCAGCCGGATGTGCCTGCATTAGGCGAGCCTACTGGTTATTACATTTTTTCAGGAGCGCTGACTCCAAGGAGATCTAAACCGTTTGCAAGGGTTTGCGAAGCTGCGGCGCATACCCACAAGCGAGCAATATGGACGCCGCCAAGTTCTTCATCAGAGCGTGGCAATACTCGACATGCGTCATAAAAACGGTGATAGGCAGCGGCCAATTCCTCTAGGAAGCGAGCAACACGGTGCGGTTCGCGCAGCTCTGCGGCGGCAGCAATTACTGCCGGGAATTTCTCAATTACTCCGAGTAGTTCATTCTCCTGCTCAGAATCGAGCAGTTCAGGGGAAAATTCAACGCCGCGCCAATCCACACCAATATCCTGTGCATTGCGCAAAACCGAACTGATCCGAGCATGGGCGTACTGGACGTAGAAAACTGGATTGTCATTTGCCTTGCGCGCAATCTCTTCAAGGTCAACAACAAGTGGCGTATCAACCGGATACCGGGCTAATGTGTAACGTGCGGCATCTACTCCGACTTCATCAACGAGTTCTTCCAAAGTCACGATCTGACCAGAACGCTTGGAAAGCTTTACCTCAACTCCCCCGCGCGTGATTTTAACAAGTTGACCAATCAAAATTTCAATATTCTCATCCATATTGTCACCCGCGCATGCAGCAACCGCCCGCAGTCGATTCACATATCCGTGGTGGTCTGCGCCAAGTAAATAGATTGCCGTGTCAAAGCCGCGCATGCGCTTGTCCACGTAATACGCCGTATCGGCTGCAAAATAGGTTCTCTCGCCATTTTCCTTAATCAAGACCCGATCTTTATCGTCTCCAAACGTCGTGGTTCGGAGCCACAGCGCACCGTCAGACTCGTACACGTGACCCTGTTCTTGAAGTCGAGTTTGAGCCCGTTCAACAGCCCCTGAGTCATATAGTTTGCGTTCGGAATACCAAACATCAAAATGTGTTCGAAATAGTTCGAGGACATCTTTTTGCTGCTGCAATTGCAGGACATACGCCTCCTCCCGAAAAGCAACCAATTGCTCGTCCGCAGGAAGTTGATGAAACTCTGGGTGCTCTCGAATAATTCGAGCAGCAAGATCTAAAATGTAGCCGCCGTGATATCCATCTTCTGGGACCGCTTCACCCAGTGAGGCAGCCATAACAGATTCGCCAAACTTATCCATTTGCACACCGCGATCATTGATATAAAACTCAGTCGTGACGTCTGCTCCGGCGGCTGCCAAAACCCTGGCCAATGCATCACCGACGGCCGCCCACCGGGTATGCCCAAGGTGCAAGGGTCCGGTGGGATTAGCCGAGATGAATTCAACATTGAAAGTCTTGCCCATCAACGCGTCATTGCGACCATAAGCGCCACCAAGATTCACGACCCGTTGGGCAATTTCCCCCTGGGTTTGTGCCGAGAGTCGGATGTTCACGAAACCGGGGCCTGCCACACTTACCTCGGTAAATGCTGGATCAGCACTCAAACGCTCTGCGATCTTTGCCGCTAACTCCCTGGGTGGAATAGTTGAGGTTTTTGCTGCGACCAGCGCAACATTGGTGGCGTAATCTCCATGCTCGCGCGACTTCGGGCGCTCTAAAGTTACTTCCACGTGGTCGGTCAAAACTCCTTGTGCCAATAAATCGTCCACGACACGTTGCACGCTTTCGCGAGTGTCATTAATTGCCACACCGCGAGCGTATCTGCTTGCGCGCTAGATCTGACATAGAGTGCTCATATGGCTTCCGAAGACGAGATTGAAAAACTCTTGCGGGAAATCGCCGCGCAGGATTCCCCACAAACGACGCCGTTACAGCGCAAAGATTCCAATTTGCCAGCGCAACAGAATGAATCAACTTCGGGTGGAAGAATTACCTATGCCATTGCCGGAGCTGCAGTAATGGGCGCTGGTGGCGCTGTATCTGGCCTATTTCTTCCGGGGATCTCCATGATTAGCACCGGTATTGGCGCCGCTGTCGGTGCTTTTTTGATCGCGCTGATCAGTGGTCCCCCTCGCTGGTTTTCTCGCTAAGGCACGATTGCGAATCAAGTCTTCAATAATCGACCCGGTGAAAAAACCGAGAAATACCAGATACGTCCAGATCAAAACCGCGATGGGTGCACCAAACACGATCAGTGCTGAACCCACAGTTGACGATAGGTCCGCATAAATCCCGAATACTCCAATCGACAAAATAATCAAGACCGTGGAGATCAGCAATCCTGGTGAGCGCCAAGTGACGACTCCCGTAGATCCGCTCGTATGTCGCATGACAAGCCACACCATGAAGTACACGAAAACCACGGGCGTCAGCCAGCCCAACGTGTCGAATAGCCCAAGAAAGGTGGTATCAACATCAAGGCTGCTCAAAATCACCGGCACGATCGTTACCACCAAGAGTGACGCTACGATCACAATGATCATGATCAACGAGATCACTGCAGATCTAACGCGGGCAAGCAGACCAGGTGCAGTGCGAATGCTGCTAAAAATGTGATCTTGGACCTGAAGGACTCCATAAACCACTTTTTGTGAAACATAAACCGCCAACACTACACTAGCAATTGTTGTAATAGTGACCGAACTCGTCGAGGCGGTCTGTGCCAATGACGCAAGTGAATTAACCGCCGGGTCAAGACCACTCAGTGATTCCGGCCCACGACTCACTACCGAATCCCACCCTGCTATGAACTGCTGCTGATCAATAAAAAGTCCCGCGATCGCGCCCACGGAAATGGCAATTGGCGCCAGGGCCAAAATCACGTAGTAAGCCAAACCACCAGAGACAAGCGAAACATTAAGCTCCCCAAAGCGAGCTACAAAGTCACGTCCAAACAAAATAGCCGCGTTCATGAAAGATAGACGCGAAAAGTAGTTCAGCACCGTACGGAAACCAGCCACCGCGACATGTTTGCATACGGGTGCGCTGCTAGCCTTACCGTCCCCTGCCTCCGTAGCTCAGGGGATAGAGCGCCGGTTTCCGGTACCGAAGGTCGCAGGTTCGAATCCTGCCGGGGGCACAATGTCACATATGTCAACAACCTCAC
>JBDNFH010000089.1:0-3666 GCA_041689915.1 Candidatus Nanopelagicales bacterium
GAATGGGTTATGGCTCATCCTCCTGCTCCTGCGTTGATTCTTCGAGATGGCGACGAGGCCCGATTCGGGTTGTGGACACGGTCGTCGACGGTCTCAGCTGGTCGGGCTCAACGGGCCCGGATTATTCTTCTGGCTGCCGACGGAATATCCAATACCGAGATTTCTGTGCGGGTGGGGGTGGCCCGTCAGACGGTGGTGTCGTGGCGGGCCCGCTATGTTCGCGATGGTCTGGACGGGTTGGCTGATGCGCCGCGTTCGGGTCGTCCCCGCCTCCTTGATCACGCGAAGATTGTTGCTGCGACGTTACGGCCACCACCGAAAAAGTTGGGGGTGACACATTGGTCGTCACGGTTGTTGGCATCCAAGCTGGGGATAGGTAACGGGGCAGTCGCCAAGGCGTGGCGTGCGTATGGAATCCGGCCGCATCAGTTGGAGACATTCACGTTCTCGACGGATCCTGAACTGGTCGCGAAGGTCACGGACGTGGTTGGCCTGTATTTGGCACCGCCACAGAACGCGATCGTGCTGTGTGTGGATGAGAAGTCCCAAATCCAGGCCTTGGACCGCACGCAGAAGACGTTACCCATGAAACCAGGCCGCCCCGAGCGCCGCACCCACGACTACATCCGTCACGGCACAACGACGTTGTTCGCCGCGTTGGAGATCGCCACCGGCAAAGTCACCGCAATCACGGGGCCGCGGCACCGCCGACAAGAGTTCCTACGGTTCCTCACACACGTTGGCAAGGCCTACCCCGACCAGGAATTGCATCTGGTCATGGATAACTACGCAACCCACAAGACGATCGAAGTCCGCGACTGGCTCGAGGCAAACCCACGAATCCATGTCCACTTCACGCCGACATCCGGTTCATGGCTGAACCTGGTCGAAGTCTGGTTCACCATCATCGAGGGCCAAGCCATCCACCGGGGAACCTTCACATCCGTCACAGACCTCACCACCAAGATCAGGGCCTTCATCAACGGCTGGAACGACCGATCCTGCCCCTTCATCTGGACCAAAACCGCAGACCAAATCCTCGCCAAAGCCAACCGTCCAACCAATTCAACTACAGGGCACTAGTACTACCTGGTTTGGGTTGGGCGGAACAGGTATTCGCCCTTGGGATCACCTTGAACATTGCCATCAGAGAAGACATGGTTGCCTCGGACAAAGGTATTGGTGACTTTGGCCGTGAGTTCAAAGCCTTCAAAAGGCGTGTAGCCCTGGGTGCTGAGTGAATCCTCGGCGCGGACGATCCAAGGCTCTCCTTCTTCAAGAAGGGCAATGTCGGCATCTTTGCCAGGTGCAATTTCACCCTTGGAATGAAGCCCAAATCGACTTGCCGGGTTGGACGCCGTGAGTTCGGCGATGCGCTGGTAGCTCACACCGCGTTTGCGACCTTCCGTGACCATGCCGGCAAGGAGGTACTCGGCACCGCCGAAGCCTGATTTAGCGACGAAGACGTTGTCGCGTGGTTCACCGAACTTTTGTTCATCTTTGCAACACGCGTGGTCGCTGACCACCCAGTCGATTTCGCCGGCGAGGAGGTACTCCCAGAGGGCTTCAACGTCTTCGCGTGGTCGCAGAGGGGGATTGACTTTCCCCCCGATTCCGCTGGCGGTGTGAATATCTGCGAGAAGGTGGCCGATCGTTACTTCACGGCGGAAGTTCACGTGTGGGTATGCGACCTTCATGCGTACTGCGGCGTCCATCGCCTTCTTGCCACTGAGGTGAAGCAGGTTGATATTGGGTAGACCGGTTTCGTGGGCGAGATAGGAGGCAATGCTGACCGCTAAGCCTTCGGAGTGAGGGGGACGTGAGTGATGATAAGCCTCAAGGCCGCTGTACTCGCCGGCTTCTTCGACCATTTTGGTGTAAGCGGTCATAATCTCTGCGGTCTCGCAGTGCAAACTTAGGGAAATGTCATCTGCCAACTCGGGGAATTTTTCCCGCGCTGCCTGAATTCCCCGCATCACAAATTCAAAGTGAGCGAGGTCGTAGCGCTCACCCTCGGGGATCATGAGGAACGAGTTTTGATCGGCGGATCGTCCATGCAAGCCGTGGCTGCCGTAGAACATGAAGATCTTGAAACTCACGATACCGTCACGCTTAATAATCTCGGGGATCTCGTCAATGTGCTCTTTCATCATGGGAGCAAGATGAAAGGCGTAGTCGACATAAGCATTGCCTCTACAGGCCTCGAGAACTTCAGGGAAGAAGTTCTCGTAGCGGCCACCTTTGTTGAGGTAGTACTGACCGGTACGGATGTAGGTGATCGCCGAAGTCACGCCGCCTTGGGCGCATGCCATGCTCTCTGATCTTGCGTCTTCATTGAGTGGGTTGTAGATACCCCAATGTTCGTGGGCGTCTACAACGCCCGGAAAAGCAATCCGGCCCCGTCCGTCGACGACTTCCTTGGCTTCGTCTTTGTCCAATCCTGGTCCAACTTCAACAATTACCCCATTATTGATTGAAATGTCGGCGTCAATCGGATCCACATTGTCCGGTGTCACGACGCGAACGTTGGTGATGATCGTGTCAATGCTCATGATTCCTCCTAGTTGGGTTGGGTGACTCCGAGTTCGGCGAGGTCGTTCCATACATGTTGTTCAACTATTTTTTCGTTGCGAATAATGAAGAAGTCGATGTAGCGAATGTTGGCAAATGGAGTGCCATCAAGCCCCTCCCCATATAGCGTGCCACGAGAAGTGACGATTGTGTCTTTGCCCGTGGCGCATGCAGTGAAATTGGTGCGCTTCTTCTTGACCCAGTTATAGCGACCTTTTGCGCCCCGAGCCATGTCCTGCAGCGAAGTGAATTTCTTGTTGCCCGGGAAGACCATAAAAATTTCAGGGTCAAGAAAATTACTTGCCTCGTCGAGCTGACGGTCTTCACACAACTGTAAGTATTGATCAACTAGTTCAGTAGCAGTGCCCATCCCTATTCGCCTTCGATCACAATGCCGAGAGCTCTTGGATCATTAACGTGCTCGGCAAGAGGATGAACCGTGACGTCCATCCAGGGGTAAAGGGGCAGGGAAGAAATTCCCGCATGCAGTTCGGTTGCATCCTTGACGTCCCACAGAACCCAATTTGCCCAGCGCCCAGGGACTCGCCACAAGCGTCGCTGTTTGCCCTCTCGAGCAAGTTCTTGTCCTCGAACGAGTTCGGCCGCAAAGAGCTCCTCTTTGAGTTTTGGGTCACCGTCGGGTGGCCAATTAATTTCAATATTTACTAGGAATTCCATATCGCACTCCTTCTGTGATGTGAATGTGTTGTTGTGGGTGTTATGGGCTTGCTGTTATGGACTTGCTGTCCTGCGTCCGGTGTCGAGCAACCAGGTGCTGCCGGTGAGGGCTGCGGCATGTGGGTCGGCGAGTGTGGCAACGGCCCAGGCAACTTCTTCGGTTGTTGTTAATCGGTGCAGCGAACTGCTGGCCGTTGCTTGAGCGAGGATCGCGTCGGTACCGGTGCCACGTTTGTCCGCCTCGGCTTGAGCCAATTGCCACCAACGCTCGGTGTCGACCGGACCTGGAGCGACAACATGAATTCTGACACCTCTCTCTCCCAGTGGAAACTGCAGTTGTCGAACTGCGTTGGCGAGGGCAGCATTAGCAATTCCACTTGTTGCCGCGTGGGGGATGGGATCGTAGGCGAGATTCCC
>JBDNFH010000090.1:0-51253 GCA_041689915.1 Candidatus Nanopelagicales bacterium
ACGTGAGGCGGCGGCGCCGGTGGGGGCTCAAAAGCGCCGCGCCTCGTCCCGCCTCGCTTGCAGCTCCGACGGCGGCCCCAGCAAGCGGCAGAAATGACCTCGCCGGGACTCGACGATCTCAACTGGACCTCTTCCTTGCAGTTCCGAGTGCCAATCCTTGGAGGATTTATGGCGCGCAGCTCCTGGGAATCCTTTTGTCGTCACGGCTCTTACGTTGCTTTCTCGCCGACGCCCAGGAGGGCGTATCTTCCTTCCTGGACTCCTTAGCACCATTTTGTGTATTTCCTTCACTTGATCCCGGTTTGAGCACCAGCTCCACATCACAGCACCCCATGGAGATTCCTCACCCTCGATGCCCACGATCGACAGCAACAGCAGGCGCGCATCGCACTGCTTGAAGCCATGTCGCAGGCCTGGATCAACGACCTTAAAAGTGAAGGAAAGTCACCGGCTGAAATAGATCAACGCATTGCCCGCGGAGAGATCTTGCGCACAGCACCCTGCGTGGTCATTCCGTTCATGGACCTTGCTTGCGGTGCGCACACCTACCCGGAAATTGGTGGGCGAAACAACAGTGAACGGGATATGTTTCTTGTCGCCGGTGGCGCAGCCGTTGAAAACTTTTTGATCAGCGTCAGTAGCCAAAGCTACGGAGCCGCCTGGATTTCCTCCACTCTCTTTTGCCCCGAGATCGTGCGTTCGCAGCTCAAACTCCCAGAATCTTTTTATCCACTTGGTGCAATTGCAATTGGCGTGCCAGCGACAAAACCAGCTGAACGCCCGCGCAGAAGTGCGAGTGACTTCGTTATTTAATACAAAGTCACTGGTCTGTTGAGAACCGAATGGCTAGATCATTGAGTTGAGCATTGACCCAGACCCGGGTACCGTTACGCAATTCGTTCCCGGCTCCAATTTGGGCGTAATCCCCGACCACGCTGCTGTCGATCACGCATGAGTCACCGATCACAGCGCCCTGACCAATAATGCTGTTGGTAATGGTGACATCAGCACCGATTACCGCTGAATCAAAAACCACACTGGCGCGGATATGGCTATCGGAACCAACCGTTGTGTCTGCGCCAATTGTGGTGCCACCGTCAATGCATGCAGACAAGTCAATTGACGTGCCACCAAGAATGAGTGACTCCCCCGGAGCGCTCACTGCCGGCGATGGTGCATTACCCAGTACAAGATCAACGGAACCGGCAACGAAGTCCATCGGTTGACCCAGGTCAAGCCAGTAGCCGGGATCAACCACACCCATGACCATGCGATTGGCGGCCAAGAGAGCCGGGAAGATCTCGCGCTCAACGGAAATTGGCCGTCCTTCGGGAATTGATTCGATGACCGAACGGGTGAAGACATAGCAGCCAGCATTAATTTGGTCGGTCACGATTTCTTCGGGTGTTTGTGGTTTTTCCAGGAATTGCAGTACTCGACCATCGTTCGACGTGGGAACAAGACCGTAGGCGCGCGGATCTTCGACGCGAGTCAAGTAGAGAGTGACGTCGGCTGCACTGTCCTGGTGGGTATTGATCAGTGCATCAATATCCAATCCGGTAAGGACATCTCCATTAAAAATCACAACGGGATCCTCCGGGCCACCCTGCAAGAAGCTCGATGCAAAACGAATCGCTCCCCCGGTACCTAATGGCACTTCCTCGGTGGCAATCACCACTTCGATTCCTAGGTCAGAATCGGCGATAAAACTCGCAAAGACCTCTGCGCGGTAACTGGTTGCGAGCACAATGCGGGTGATTCCAGCATCTCGTGCTCGCAGAATCTGGTGCACAGTGAAGGGAACACCGGCGACGGGCAGCATCGGCTTGGGCGTATTGATTGTCAGCGGACGTAGTCGAGTCCCTTGGCCACCAACGAGGAGGATTGCTTCGCGCATGGGGTTAGCCTGCCATAGCGGCTCTTCAGAGTTAACCGGGCAACTCGGGTCGGGAGCGCTGACGTAGCGCGCCCGTGACCTCGTGATCATGGCAGTTGTCAACGTCAGTTAACTGATCGACGTGAGGCCACGGGATATATCCAGAATACGCACTTGGCGCAGTCGCGAGTGTCAGATCGCCACGGTTCCACCCGCGGGTGCGGTGGATCGTAACTCGGAACTGAGGTCATGAAAGCGCTCTACCGTTGCGGAACGGTTCCATCCGCCGGTTGGTTGCTCGTGGTGCTTAACGCCGATCCGCGGGCAGTCGCAAAGCCACGATAAGCACCACGATCGGCAGTACCGCTGACCCGAGAAGCACGGCCGAGAACGTGCCCGTCGCGGACTGTCCCAGTGAGTAGGCGACCGGACCGAGGGCGCTCGCCGCGACGGCGGCGCCGGTTATCCACCCCCGGATAGAACCGAGGTGGGCAAGGCCAAAGTACCGGGGTACGTCCGCAGTCTCGATAACGCGGGTGGCGCCTGCGGAGGAACCGATCAGGGTTGCGAAGACTAGGGCGGTGGGGCCGGGCCTGACGAACGCCGCGAAGGCCAGCCCGGCGGACAGGGTGATCATGGAGCCGGCGATCAGCCAGCGCGCACTGATGCGATCGGCTAGTGCACCGACGATTAACATGGCGGCGAGAGTTGCGATGGCTTGCGGGATGAAGTTGGCGGCTGCGGCTGCCGGCGTTAGGCCACGTTCACTGAGGATGCTGATCTGGTGGAAGCCCACAGCAGTGACCAGCGCCGCGCTGACGGACACGGCGGCGAGGATTACCCAGAAAAACAGAGTAGTGCGGGCCTGCGCGACAGTCGAGCCAGCCTGCTCACGTGCATGGGTGTGTAAAGATTCCCGACCGTCGGGATGCTGCCCGATGTCGGCGGGCCGATTCCGGATCGCGAACAGCGCCATGGGGACGATTACGGCCAGCACGACCATGCCCTCGATCACCCAGGCCTGGCGCCAGCCGACAGCGTCGATGAGTGCGTTGGCCGCCAGCGGCGTGAGAGTGATTCCAAGGGAGCCTGCACCACCTACGATGCCGAGGGCCAGGCCGCGCCTGTGCCAGAACCAGCTGGCGACGACCGTAGTGGCCGCCAGGGACAGGGCGCCTTGTCCGCTCATTCTCAACAGGACGAATCCGGCCGTTAGGCCCGCGAAACCATGCACCAAGGACAGGGCCAGCAGGACGCCGCCGAAAACCAGGCCGATGAGGACCATGGCCTTGCGCACACCGTAAACGTCCATGCCGCGACCGATCCACGGCAACGCCAGGGCGCCAACCAAGGTGCCGATCATGTAGGCGATGGTCAACTGTGTGCGGGTAATGGCTAGGTCCGTGATGAGCGGATCGACGAAGACGGAGATTCCTGCGGTCTGCCCGGGTCCGGTCAGGGCCAGTGCCACGCTGGCGAAGACCACCATGTGCCAGCCATAGAACCCGCGGTGCGGTGAAGCGATGAAGTGAGTACCCGCCGACTGCACACCCATGACCGTGCTAAGGCTACTCGCCCGGGCGAGGGACCACGTCCCGGCGTCCGCTCCGCAGGAGGGTGTGAGATGCGCCACCTTCAGACATGTCAGCGCCCGTGGATTTAGCGCAACTCTTCCGTGACGTTACTCTCGAGTCACCGTACGAAGGGTCGCGATCGCCCTGATCGTGGCGCCGTTGGCATGTGGCTACGGCTCGGAGTAGCTGATTAGCGTGCCCTGGATCGTTTACCCGAAGGTCGCCGTGACCCGGTCGTCCTGATCGGCGTGTTCGAAGTAAAGTGACTATTCGCGATTGAGCGGGGTCGTTGACCGCTGGTGGTCACGCGGCCGTGGTGGCTACGCTGTGCAACATTATGCGCCTTTCGTAGTGGGCTTGGTTTCGCAAAGCCGCAGGCGACGCGTTTGATTTGCTTGATGACGCAGTTGTAGCCCTCGGTGCGGGCGTTTGGTGCCATCTAGTTCGAGGAAACCTTCGATTTCGAGCCACCACTTCTCGATCGTGCCCGGCAGTCGGGTTATCGGTGGCGAAGAAGGTATTCAATCTGCCAAGCGCCTTCGCACTGAACAGGTCACCGCCGCGTATTAGGAACTGGCGGTGCGCGGGGCCAGGTCGACCTTCATCCATCGCCTTCCATGCTGCTCCCGTAGCACCCCTTTGGCACACGTCGGTAACCATGGTGTTGACAAGCATCACGAGGTGGAAATGGTCCACCACAATCCGTGTATGCGGCAGGGTCCTACGGTCCCAGTGATTGGCCGTAAGCGAGAACGGCGTCATTGACGGCGTGCCAGTAACAGCCGAGTTCCTAGGCCACCTCGACAGACACTGCGCGGGCAGCGCCCCCACTCCCTCGGTGATCCCCGTGCGAAGCGAACGCCTCAGGCATGTGCAAACGCGAGGAGGCGATGCCGGGGTGTTCTTCTGTCCAAGACCCCATAAAACAACTCGTCGCGGTACAAGTGAACCGTCGCTTATGCCAGATGAGGCGCTTCGGGGACGCGTAGACGGGCGCATCAACGACTTCCACCTCCGGGCGATCCTTCCCCTAGGCGATCACCCCACAGAGCAGACACCCCTGCATTACTCGGATGCACTCCACGTGCACGCGAAGTGGACCTTCGCCCAGATCTTCCACGCCGAGAATATTTACATCGACAAGTCTGACAAAACACTGGTTGACGATGGTAGGGATGGTAATCACGGGGGCTCTTCCCTCCTCGTTGGGCTTAGTACACCAACAGGATGGCAGGGCCCCTTCCTTTCTTTCGGGATAAGGAACTCACCGCGCCACCCCAACTAGATCGCTAGATCCCGTTAACTTCCGAAGCTCCCCTTAAGCATGCGCGTACGATCGTGGGCGTGCAGGCAACCGAGAATAAAGACATTTGGCAATTACTCAACAGTTTGCCAGAGCCACAGCGACCCTTCATCACCACTAATTTCAGAGACGCTGGGCGCATTGAACTTTCGGTCACCACTTTCCTCAATGGCGCAGCAAAGGCAGCAAATGCTTTTCGTGACGTGATGGACGCAGAGCCCGGTACTCGAGTGCATGTTGATCTGGGTTGGAGTTGGCAGCAAGCGGTATGGCAGGCCGGTGCACTGGTCGCCGGCTTGGATGTCGTCACCGAGGATGTCCAGATTGCAATCGTTGCCGCGGACCGGGTGGATGCTACGTCTTCAGATTTTACCGGCGAAACCCATGGCATTTCAACAGATGGCTGGGGCCGGCCACAAGGATGTGCGGGTGAGATCACGGCTGACGTGATGGGGCAACCTGATGCGTGGATGTACCCGGAGTTTTTTGGGTCGCAGTTAGAACTTATTGCGCACGTTGCGCGATGGGGCGCTGAGCGCGGAGTTGGTGCGAGGGCACGCATTGGTATTGATACTGGGCGCATGAAACCAAATGTTTTTATTCCGTTCCTACTGCCACTGGTATGTGGTGGGTCAATTGTGCTCACGGACCAACTTGATGTAAACCTCATGACGCAGGAACAAATAACGTGCTTGCTCGAGTAAATACTTAGGTGACGGTTACCGTGATGACTGGGCTTACCCCTGCGACTTGACGGTCGTCAACGACAAGGAGTCGATACAGGTAGGTCGCGCCAGTTGGCGTGGCCTTTTTCACCTTAAATGAGATCTTGCCGCGGGCTTTTGTTTTTGTCTTGCCCACCGTGCGCCATTCACCAGTTTCAGGGTCGCCATTCACGAGTACTTGGCGCCATACTGTGAGACCTTTTTTGCCCGGGCGCATCTTTGCTTTGATGACGAAGGACCTGCCGTCTTTCTTACTCACAGCGGCAGGACTGATTAAAGCCACGGTTCGTTGTTTGACACTGGGCACAACGCCCACACCAAGTTCGGCACTGGTACCAACAATTACTTTTTTCTTGGTTGTGACGATTCGATACACCTGGGTTGTTGAAGGTGGCCAAGGATCCTTGACTGTGAAAGTGACCTTGCCCTTGGCTTTAGTCTTCTTTTTCGAAATTGTCTTCCACTCTTCACCAACGCGTTGTTGCAACCACACGCGCAAGCCTTTTTTGGCTGGGTCAACTTTGGCCTTGATTTTGAAGGGCTTGCCTGCTGGTTGATCAGCTTTCGCTGCTGTGAGAATCGCGACTGACCTTTCGCTGGCGGTAGGAGAAACCCCGGGGGTTACCGTTCCAGGTGCTGCAGGTTGGGCGACGGGGATACCCGCGTTGCCGTCAATTGCAGTGACGTAGTTCGACTTAAGACCAAACATGCTCCGCATTTCATTACCTGATTTAGTGACCACGCTACTGTCGGCCAATGTTGCCGCAATCGTCTTGACCGCACCGGATGCAAACCGTTCGGTTATCGCAAGTTGCCACACTCCCGTGACACCAAATGCTTGGGCTGCCTGGGCTTGGGTAATCACTTGTGTCCAAGAGGCATCAGGGTTTGAGGGGTCAAGTGAGTAAGGATCCGACACCGAGGTGGCATAGGGAAGATTCTCTCCACCCCATGCATCAGAGACAGCCTGTGATGCACCGCCGTTGGATGCGGAGTAGAACGCTTTAATTGCTTTGCCATCTTTAAGAATCGCAAGACCGGTATTGGGTGAAGCGTGGGTTGCATTCACCGCAGCAACCCAGCGATCCCCTTGGGCACTTGACTGCTTCGACCAACCAACGAAAGCTTGATCGGAGAAAGGTCCATAACCGTCATCAAGGTGACAGTTACAACTCTTGCGAAGGCCTGCATCAATTTTGGAAATCGCATAAGTTCGGGCTGCAAGCACCTGTGCCTGCAATGCGGCGTCAGGCCACGAGTTTGATACTTCCGCAACACCATAAAGGTATTCGTCATGTAGTCGCAATCTGTTGACGGCATTGAGCTGTACTTTTCCGCCAACCGTAATCGGCGTTACTTCGATGTAGCCGTAACGGAAACGACCCCCCGGCTGAGAAAGGCCGCCGGCTTTATTCGTTACATGAACGAGGGTTGCTCCCAGCGGCCGCGCGGTTGCGGACGGTCCTGCACCAATAACCGTGCGAGCGACACCGGAAATCTTGACGACTTTTACTTGGCCACCTGATCGTTGGAATTGGAATTCGTCTGCGGAACTTCCTTGCGCGACTACTCCACCAACGGAAACTTCAAGTGCGCCACCGCTTGCATCAAGGGCTTCACTTTGCATGTCAACTCGGGTTTTTTGGTACTCAACATTGACCGAGATCTCCATGTCGTCCTGCACTGGAACAACCTGGGTGCCTTGGTAGTAGTACGTCACGATCGAGGTTGCGTCCATGCCGGCATTTGCCATTGCGCGCGCACCCCATTGGGACAGTCCCACTCCGTGGCCATAGCCCGAACCGGTCAAAGTGAAGTTCTCAGGTGGTGCGCAGGGATCTGGCGGTGAGTCTGCTGTTGCTAGTACTCGCGCTTGTCCAACCCAAGGGTAGAGCGCTTCGCCATTGCCAATTGAATTCATGATCACCGTGTAGGTCCCGGGTGGAACGGGCTGGCCTGCATCGTTGTTCTTATCCCAGTCGATACCGAGTTGGCCAGCTTCCCCTTGACCTCCAGTCATACTGCGAACAACGTCACCACATTGTGAACGAATGGACATATTCCATTGCAACGGCGCATTTGTGACGGCTGCAATGCGGACCGGCTGGGCTTCACCCCATTTGGCCGGTGCAGCAGCCGGATTAATCATGCTCGCACCCATTTTTGCTCCAGCGGCAGCACGGATTGCGGGCAGTTGGGCTTCCAAGTATTTGCCCGGACATGACGTTGACCCAATATCACCGTGACCACCAATGACTAGTGCGGTTGCGGTTTGACCTGGTTTGTAATTTGAGGTTCCGGCACCTGAATCAGAGACAAGTGTTGTTTGCCCGTTCGGATCCCGATGGTTCATCGATAATTTCCAGGCGAGTAGAGAAGAAACCGAGTCAACCATCGCAACCATTTCGGGATCATTGGGTTTAAATGTTTGAAAGTTTCCGAGTGCTGAAATAGCAAAAGTCTGGTCATTAAACCCAGCCGTGTGCCCGCCAACAACCGCTTTATCCATTCCACCACCGCGACCTTCATAGAGTCGACCGAAGCGATCAACAATGAAGTTGTAAGCCATGTCAGAATACTTCAGACCCTTGGTGAAATACGTGTAGAGGTTACGCATTTGTGCGGGTGCCTCTTCTGGTGAGTAATTGCTTTTGCTTGCGGTGTGATGAATGAACGCAGCTTTAATCGTTGGTGCGAATTTAGGCCCACTGCGACGCAAGCTTTCGTCAGCTCCCCATTGGGAACGCGAGATGATCGCCGGCATTGGTGCACTAATTGTGCTTGCTGCTACGGTGCTAATCGGTCCAGAGTTTGCGACATCTAGGTCAGGTTCGGGGATTGATGCATCAGATTTAATGGTTGGTGAATCCAGTAAAACCATTGATGGCTTGGTGACTTCGACGCCATTGGGTGTATCAATTCGCACTTCAACACCGGTGGCCGAATTGGTTAACAAGGGCTCGGTGCCGTAGAGAATATTCTGGGCTTCCGCACCGTCGGGTTGGTCTATGGAGATCTCAAGTGGCGTCCAGGAACTCCAACCGGACTCTTCCGCAACGCGGACAAGAACGCGGGCGCCCTGCGCAAATGGTTCGGCCGAAGTAATCCCAACCAACGTGAAGGGTTTCGTGTTCGCATTGCGTGTTGCAAGAACCGGCTCAAGATCGGTGAGTTGATCAACCTGGTGTGCGGCGGGTAAATCGACTATCGGTGCAAGGGGTAGGAATTCAACGCCATGTTCGTGATCGACGTTTTCATTAAAAGTCGCCTGCAAGGCTGATTGCGATTGGGTGACAATTTGCGGATCCACGCCCAGGAGGTCAAAGTGTTGCTCAATGAGTGGCGGCGGCGCCACTGCTTCGGAAGGGACGCTTTGGTCAGGGCGCGACGGTGACTCGGCTTGGGTTGAACCCAGAACCGGCAGAATCAGGCTGGCGGCGAGCACACTTGCAAGGATCAGGCCACCCCGCGCTTGGGGTGTGCTGGCCTTTCGATACAGCAACTGTCCACACCTTCCTGATCGCGGTCAAATGTCTCACCTGTCACACAGGCCCCAAAATTGATATCTCAGTAGTGTCACACACGCCTACCGCTTGCACCAAACTCCGCCTCGCCCAGTTGACGGCGTGTTCTCGAATTAACGGAACCAAGTGGGTGTTTGGGAGCGTCCTAACCGGTGATAGCGGCCTTCCGACTTACTATTGAGGGTGGTTCTGCTCTATTGAACTGCTTGAACTGCTTGACCTGTCCAAAAAATGCTTCCCACAAGTAAGGACCCCCCTTGAGTAACCGACGTTGGCCAAAGGTTGTTGCAGCCGTCGCATCCGGTGCGATCTTGGCCGTGACCGCGGTCGGCGCAGGAGTCACCTCGGTTCTTGGCCAGCTTGAAGGCAATATCACCGCCCTTGACGTCTCCGATCAAACCGGCAACACCGTCACCAGCACCGATTCGGTAGTGGTCGACGAAACCACGGGTGAAACAGCACCTTTTAACGTCTTGCTGATGGGCAGCGATTCTCGAGCCGGCAAAGGTAATAAGGGCTACGGCAGCTCCTCCAAATTCGGAACGGCAGAGCGCTCAGACACCACAATCCTGTTGCACGTAAGCGCAGACCGAAGCCAGGCAGTTGCGGTGAGTATCCCCCGTGACACCCTGATTGACCTGCCAACCTGCAAGGACTCCAACGGTAAAAGCATTAGCGGCGGTACCGGAAAATTCAATGAAGCAATGTCCCGTGGCGGTCCCGGTTGCACCCTCAAAGCCGTTGAAAATATGACGGGCATGAGCATTGATAACTTCATGGTAGTTGATTTCGGTGGTTTCAAGGCGATTACCGAGGCTGTTGGCGGCGTCGAGATCTGCTTGAGCCAGCCGGTCAACGATCCACTCAGTGGCCTAAAACTCAGCGCCGGTAAACACACAATTTCTGGTGAAGAAGCACTCGCATTCGTTCGCGCCCGTAAAACATTGGGTGACGGCTCGGATACTTCCCGGATTAGGCGCCAGCAAGCTTTCCTTTCTTCCATGGCCAAGAAGGTGCTCTCCAGCGGAACACTGCTTAACCCCGCTGCACTGCTCGGGGTGCTCAATGCGGCGACGCAGTCACTTACTGCTGACCCACAGTTAGCCAATATTGACAATCTTCGTGAACTTGTGTTGAGCATGAAGGATCTAAGTCCTTCCAACATCACGTTCACCACAATGCCCTGGTACCCCGCAGGTGATGGCGCGAATGTTTTGATGAACAAGAAGAAGGCGAAGCCACTGCTCAATGCGATCAAAAATGACACGCCTTGGCCACCCAAGGCGGCAAATGATCAGCCGCTACTTCGCACCGTCCCTGAAAACATTCGCGTTGAGGTAATTAATGGCACCGGAGTAAAGGGTGCGGGAAAGAGCGCAAAGAAAGCACTGCGCGAACAAGGTTTCATCGTGGTCAATGTGAAAAATGGTGACCCGGTCACCGCCACAACGCTTATCTACGACCCCGAGTGGGATAACTCGGCTAAAACGCTGGCGTACTCCGCAGGTGCAACAGTGCAGGAACCCGTTGCCGGAACCGGCTCAACCCTGCAACTCTTGATTGGCCCAGACTTCACCGGCACTAAGCCCGTACAAATCAGTGAGGCACTCAAAGACAAGACCGCAAATATCAATACCGCTGACGAGAGTTACTGCGCGAGTTAGATCACGTTCTGCTCAGATAATGGGTGGGCGTCCAGCCTTGGTCATGGCCCACACAGTTTTCCACTTCATGGTCCTACGTCCACGTGGTCGCACGGACATTCCTTCACGCATTCCGGCAAGCCATGCTTTGCGGGCCAAGGAATCGCGAACCCGCAGCATGGTGAGTCCGGCCCAACTGCCGACATAAAACGGCTCCAGGACAACCGGCAAGTTGCGACGGGCCAGCCACACCCGATTGCGGGCATTCAGGCGATAAAACTCTTCATGGCGTAGCGGATTAATCACCGGGTGATACACGTCAATGTCACCCGCGTACCAAGGAATGAATCCGGTGTCCCACACCCGCCAGACCAGATCGATTCCTTCATGAGCATAGAAAAACTCCTCTGGCCAACCATCGCAGGAGTCAAACACTGCTCTGCGAATTACTGTGGCGCCCTCCCAGAGTGAAGTAGCAGCACTGGGTGTGGCTGGATTACCCACGCGCAGCCTGGGAACCCAACGTCCCGGTGCCGGCAGCCCGGTTGGGTCAACAACCCTTGGCTGAATCAGACCGATCTCTGGGCGATCGAGTAAAAGTTTGGCCATGCGCTCAAGGAAATGCGAATCGGTTAGTTCGGCGTCGTCGTCGAGGAAAAACAGGATCTCGCCGTCAACTTGTGACACTCCGGCATTGCGGCCGGCTGGGATGCCCACATTTTCCGGGAGACCCAGTGCTTTGACGTCTATTGGCAGGTTAGTGGGTTGCCAACCATTTCCCACGACGACAATGTCGGTGTCAATGTTTACTTGGTTGAGCACTGAATCAATAGCCTGGCGCAATTCAACAGGCCGCGAGCCCATGGTCAAAATGATGACACCGAATTTCGTCATGGTGTGATCATCACTTCAATTTGCTCGACGTCATGATCGCCATGAAGTGTCCAATGATTGTAAACACTCCCAGGATCGCGAGGCCCGCAACGAGAACGCGAGTTATCTGCAGGTCTCCGGTGAATAGGTCACCGATTGCGGCGACAAATGCCAGGATTGTTAGTTCAACTGAGTGGTACGCGCGGTGAAAAGGCACAAACCGAGCAAGTGAGCGGACCCGACTCAGACCGGAAATACTAGGAACCCCAACGGATTCCTTGTCTTCAAGTTTGGGCAGATTGTTGTAAGCGCGGGACACGTGCACCATGTCGTTAAGTGCTTTATTGAACATAATGATCAAGGCAAGTAGCGAACCTATCAATGGCCAGGGTGAATCAAGCCAACCGGCATCGGGGAAACCGGCAGCACGTAAACCAAGTGCAAGTGGAATAAATGCTTCAGCGACATAGTGGCCAACTCGATCAAGGAACACGCCTTTTGGTGAAGATGTTCCACGCCATCGCGCGATTTCACCATCTGAGCAATCCCAGAGCATCTGCATTTGCCCTAATAGCAATGCCAGGCTGGCGCCGGGCATTCCCGGAATGAGGAGTGCCACACCTGCAAGCGCCCCCGTTGCGATCATTAAATAGGTGACACCATTTGCCGTGATCGAAGTGCGCAATAGCAAACTCGTTAAGTACGGTGAAATATCACGCAGGTAAACGTCTGCCACCCAATGTTCTGAGTTCTTCCGGTCCCGGACGGAGGGCGGTTGGCACACTTCTCGGATCTGTTCAATGCTTGGGTGCGCTGATTTGGCTGGGTTCACAAGTTTGCTTCCTTCCGCGCGGTCAGGTATTGGGCCGAAGCAATAATTACGCACCACATGAACAACCACGCTACCCCGATATTAAGTGCGTCGTAGAACGCCGTAATCCCAATCAGAGCTGCGATCAACACAATGATCGTGCGACCTTCGCGGCCTAATGCTCCCCACATGATCCAACGAGGCGTCCTGGACCCCGCCAATGCGCGGTAAAGACTGTCGTAATGGTGGAAGGCGACAATGAACAGGTAGCCGAAAGCCAACGTGATCCACTGTGGGAACCACGTGATCGCGATCCCGGCAGCAATCCCCATTTCAACGAGGCGGTTGATCATTGGGTTGGCCCAGTTCCAACGCGTAGTAGGCATCCTGCGAAATACCTTGAGCAGTGAGTCAAGAATCGGACCGTTATCAAGTTGGGCCGAAATAAGTTCAACCCCGACCGGGTTTTTAGCCCACCTTCGGGTTCGCATGACTCTTCCAATAAGTGTGTACAGCCAGGCCAAGGACGTGAGGGCAAGTAACGTGATGAGCGCCCATAAAGGTGTGAATACTGCAGCGACAACACTGAGCACCAGCCAACGCTCACCAATGGGCATGTGAATTACTTTCTTAGCCCAACGCAAACCCGTTCGGCTATTAACGCGCACCGAGAAGGTCGCGTCCCTCTCACCCCATGGGTCACGTGGATCAAGAATTGATGCCGGAGGTAAGGCCGCCTCACGCATTTTCTGAATTGCCGCAAAGTTGTAATCACCCATGTGCCGGGCTGTTTGCACGATCATCAAAATCAATGCGATTCCCCAGGCAAGCTCAGATTGCACACCGGTAACTACGGCGCCGGCCGCCAAACCAGCGTAGGCGGCGTATTCCTTCACCCGGTCGGTCGACGCGTCAAGCCAGGCACCGATCACCGAGAATCGGTGGGTGGCTCGAGCGACTTCGCCATCAACACAGTCCAAAATCAAAGACAATTGAAGCAATAGTGCTCCAAGAATAAGTGCCCAGCGCGCGCCTTGAGCGAAACTTAATGCAGCCGCAATCCCGACAATAAATGAAATTACCGTGACTAGGTTTGGCGAGAGACGGAGTTTGATTGCAAGTGCACTTAATGGTTTAGACAACTTTCGCACCACGAATGTTGAATAGAAACCGTCATCAAAGCGATTGGCTTGAAGTGCCCGGATTCGAGATTCTGGCATTACATCTATTTGAGCTTGGGATGCAGTTACGTCAGCTGCTGATCGAAACCATGGTGCATCGATCAACTCAACTGCGCCAACGTTTATTTGAGATCTCGTCAGTGCGGCCAACACCAGTTCGGTAATCTCGAATGGGGTTGGGCTAATTACTCCCGAGGCAATTGCCTGAGTTAAGTCGCTAACGGCAGTGTGCGCGGCTAGGAAATCGCGCGGATTAATGTGAATGGCACCGATGCTTTGAGCATTGCCAGTGTTGATGTGATGAAAGCTCGTTGCGACCGCGCTAATTCCATGGTGGGAAATGCGAATATTTCCGTCGCGGTTGGGCCGAACCGCAGCACACGTGCCCGCAAGTGAGTTTTCCGTAATGGGGCTTAGAACGAGCGGGGAAATAAGCAGATCGGGGGCGAGCAAAATAATTGCAGAATCAGGTTGCTCCAGGGCTGCACCAAGTTCAGCGAGAACCACGGAAACACCAGCGCTCGTGTTGAGTGTGCGATTCACTCTGACTCTTTACGAAAGAGGGAACTAATTCCATCTTTCTTAGTCTTCCGGTAGAGGCGCCCCGCCAATGCGCGCGAAGTTGGGTCTTCACGGGATGAATTGATGACCGACTCAATTGCAGTGACCGCGGCGTCAATGGGAAGTTGGTCAACAAATTCTGGTGTTGGCGTCGATGCCACGCGAGTGGTGAGAGCGTCAAGGTTTCCCAGCACCTCCACCCCTGACTCGCGAATTGTGTTCACACTGTTGATTCCAACCTGCTGCGCAGCATCAAGTGCCCAATCCGGTGTGTGCAATTTAGGCTCGTTTGGATCTGGCTCTCGCCCCTCCACCATACCTAGCGCGACACCACGCCGCACTAACGTGACGTAGTCGGTCCATTGCATTGTTTTTTTGACTTTCTTATTAAGTCGCACGAGTACTTCAGCTTCAGCAGCCGTCATGGAGCGATTGCTAGTGAGTTCCATCCGGCTTGTCAAAATCTCCGGTGGCACGTCAAGGAACTGGGCGAATGTTTCAAACATGTAGGCGCGTGGAACATCTTCCAAAACCATAACGGTGAGGTTTTCTGGGCCCACAGCACCAGCCCAGCGGCTAATGACATCCCCATGGTCATGGCGTTTCCAAAACGTCGGAGTCATCTTCGAACTACCGGGTATTGCTAGGACGTCGGTTAACCAAGAGTCATAGGAAGTCGTCATTCCGTATTTCAAATACTGCTGCCAGGAGGAGGGCAACAGTTTTCCCAGATTGCGCAGCGTGATCACAACATGAACGCCTCGCGCGCCCGAGTTACCCAAAGCGGCCACGGCCTCGTGTGCTTGCTCGGAACTTGCCTCGCAGAAGAACTCACTACTGATGACAACGCGACCCGGCGCCTTCCCGGCGCGCTTAGCCAACCGATCGAAGTGCCCACGATCCATGACCCCACCACCGCGGTTATTCCAACCCCAGGGGCGGCCAAGTAGGGCTAACGCTGCTCGGTGCTGGGCTTGTAACTTGCCCGGATAGCGCACATTGTGGGTTGCTAACTCTTCACGAGCGTCGGCCAGAGCCGCCTGAATAGCGGTTGTGCCGGTTTTGTGAACACCAACGTGGAGCAACACGCCATTTGTAGGGATGGGGGTTGTTGGGATTGGGGAAAACGACACGGGGGTCAGCCTAATCCCCGCGGGGCTCCCGCCTCGCCTTACGCGCGAGGGCGAGTGCTTGCGCCACCGTGGTATCGGCGATCAGAGCGCCCTGCTCGAAATACAGGCCTCGTTCACAGAATCTGCGGTATTGCTTCGCCCCGTCCGAAGAAACTAGGAAAGTTGCGCCATTCTCGCGAAGCGCGTCAAGAGCGCTCCAGCATTTTTGGCGAAATTCAAGTTCGCCAACAACCAGGGTTTGATCAATCGCGTACACGTCCGCGTCAACGGCCATGGCGATACTCCACGCGAGCCGTTGTCGGGAACTTGTTGGCGCCCCCCGAAGGTGACGGTCCAAATAGTTGCCCAGGTCAGCGAATTCAATAATCGAGGACAGTTTCTCAGCGAGTTCGGCCGGGCTCATGCCCAATAGGCCACCGACGAGGTACGCATTTTGTCGAATGGTGAACGAGGCGCCCATGGCTCGTGCAATTGCAATCATGGGGACAACTCGTTCACTTCGCTCAACCGAACCGGTATCAGGGATCAATGTTCCGGCAGCCAATCGGATCAGTGCTGTGCGCAGGAGCGGCTTGCCACCGACAATTGCGACCGAGTCGCCTTTGTTGATTGTGAAGGAAACACTCTCGAATACCGGAACCATGGTTCGGGAAGTTTCACCGGCTAAACGCCTGAGGCGATGCTTGCGACCAGATCCTTGCCGGCGCTTAGTGCGAGGCATGGTCAGTGAAACATTGGAGAATTCAATAATGCTCACTACGCCTCCTTCAATAATCGCGGCTTGAGCCGGCGGAATGTGTAAATACCCAGGGTGAATAGCGCTGCTGCAACACTCAATGAGATCACCAGAGCAACAACAGATGTGTGCTCCTCTGGCCACCAACCAATTCGGTACAGGCCAAGGATTCCAACAAGTGGGTTAATGGCTGCAATTGTGTGCAAGCTCTGGGGAATATTAGAAATTGAATAAAGGATTGGTGAAAGGTAGAACATTGCACGCATCACGATTTTCACGACTCGTGCAAGGTCGGGGATTACCACACTGAGGGAAGAGACAAGTAAACCGACTCCATAGAGAAGCAAAAATTGCAAAATAATTGCGATGGGAAAAAACATAATATAAATGCCGGGTAAATCTCTCGTCAGCGCAATTGCTAGCACGATTACGGGTAGTGAAAACACGAATTCAACCGCGGAGGACAACACCGTTCGCATTACCCAAATTTGTGGAGGCAAGGTTGAGAAAGCTAACTCGCCCCGAGCCCGGCGGAAAATTTTTGTTGACGCATTCACGCTCTTGGTGAACCACCACCACGGCAGGATCGCAACGGAAAGGAAAAGAAGGTACGGCGAAAGCCCGAGTGCTCGTTCACCAAGTAGCACAGAGAAGACCAGCCAGAGCACCAGGGACATGCCGAGAGGCTCAAGGAGTGACCAGAGGTAGCCCAACCGGAATTTGGTGTACTGATTCTGCAGGTCACGAAGGACCAACATTCGGAGTACCTGGCGGTGCTCCCAGAGTGCGCGCACGGCGTTTACATTAGATGACGCCGGCTCGCGTATCGTGCACCACGTGGAAAGCAAAGCAGCGGAGCCCGAAAAATCCGGCAAAGTCAGCGTGTTTTACAAGAGGGCCGCTCGCAGCCTGAGCCGGCGCCTCAGGGAATTTGGCGAGGTTGAACCGGACGGGTTTGACCTCGAGAACATCCCAACCGCCGATATTGCACTTTATTTCGCCGATCAACCAGCAAAGCTCTATCAACTCACCCAGTGGCTTCCCGTGTTTGAAAATCACACTGAGCTGCGAACTATTGTCGTTGTTCGCAATCTTGAGACGTACAACGAATTGCGCACCCAAACGAAACTTCAGGTTTTGCTCGTGCCCCGATACGAAATCTTGATGGCACTTTATGACCGAGCCGATTTCCATGCCGTGATCTACGTAAACAACGGTTGGACCAACTTCCAATCCCTGTCATTTCAGCAGGCGGTTCATATTCACGTCAACCATGGTGAGAGCGACAAAATTTGCATGGTCAGCAATCAGGCCAAGGCCTATGACAAAGTTTTTGTGGCAGGACAAGCGGCCATTGATCGACATGCGGCGGCAATTGCCTGGTTTGATCCGAGTCATTTAGTGAGTGTGGGTAGGCCGCAACTTGATCTCGATATTGCGAACCCTTTGACAAAAAGTGAATTAAAAACGATTACCTATGCCCCAACGTGGGAGGGTGAAGACGAGGTGAATAACTACACCTCGGTGGACCTTTATGGACCACAAATTGTGCAGGCCGCTCTTGCAATTCCGAATGCTCGATTGGTCTACAAACCCCATCCACGCATCATCGATTCAGTGGATTCGGTAGTTCGCGCAAGCCACAAGAAAATTGTCAACCTAATTTCTGCTGCGGGGGCTGCGCACCTCTACCTCCCCAATGCGAACATTCTTGGGATCTTGCCCCAAACTGACCTACTGATTGCAGACGTCTCCAGCGTGACTCTTGATCACCTCTATCTCGCGCCTGAGTCACCCATTTTGCTCACCGATCGCAGATCCGATCCCGCTCAACTTCTTGCCGACTCCCCGATGTCTGATACCTGCACAGTTATTGATCAAAGTTCGATTGCAGGAGTTGCTGAATTGATCACCACAAGCCTTGGGACTGATGTGCACCGAGAAGATCGTGAGCGCATGCGGACGTATTACTTCGGTGACATCGAGCCAGGCAGCAGCACAGACGCTTTTTGGTCAGCGATCACTGCAGAGATTGCCGCCCATGATTTCGCTCTGCAGCACATCCAACGAGTGCGTCAAGTTCAGTCCTAAACCCCGTGGACAGTAGGCTCCCCGGGTGACTCAAACAGCCGTAATTTTGGCCGCCGGAATGGGAACGCGACTTGGTCGCCCTTGGCCCAAACCCCTCACTCCGCTAGCTGATGGCCGCACGATCATGCACCAGCAGATGGACAATCTCACCGCCGCATTCGGTGATGAATTGCGAGTCATGACCGTCATTGGTTTCAAACTTGAACTCATTATTGAGTCCTTCCCCAATAACCTCTACGTTTACAACGAGGCCTACGACCAAACCAATACCAACCGCAGTCTGCTCAAGGCATTGAAACTCTCCGGTCCGGGCGGAGTGCTCTGGATGAATGGTGACGTCGTCTTTGATCCTCGAGTGCTCGACCGGGTTAAGGAATACATTGAAGATGACGAATCAATTATCTGCGTAAACACCGCTGTCGTGGGCGATGAGGAAGTTAAATACCGCGTTGACGCTGACGGATTCGTCAGTGAACTTTCCAAGCAGGTCCTTGACGCGCTCGGTGAGTCAGTCGGTATCAACTTTGTTGCCGACAAAGATAAGCAACTTTTGATTGCCGGGCTGGAAGCCTGTGCTGACAGTGACTACTTTGAACGTGGAATTGAAATCATGATTGAAACCCACGGCACGCGCGTGCAACCGGTAGACATATCAGATCTTTTTGCAGTGGAAGTTGACTTTGAAGAAGACCTCGCCCGCGCCAACGCGCACCTATAGCGAATCAAATATCTTGATCCAACGCTCATAGGTGTTATCAATTCCGGGATTCTCACCAGCCAGGTGACCAGGGACAGCCCGAGCGAAGCGAATCAAGGCTTCGGCGATTGCGGCAGGACTCTCGCTACAAATCAGGTCTGTGTAAACATAATCATTGGTACTAAAGAATTCGCGGATACCGGATGAACAATCAGTAGCAATCACGGGGACACCGGCCGCCAACGCTTCAGCAACGACAAGTGGTGCTCCTTCAGTGCGTGAAGTCAGCAGCAGCACTCCGCTTTCACGCAGAATTGATTCAATGTTGGTAACAGGGGTAATAAACGCAACCTGAGGACCAGCTTGTTCGCGTAATTGCGCATCAAGTGGCCCTGATCCGATCATGCGCAAAGTCCAGTCCGGCCCGAGTTCACCGGGCTCACCGGGTTCACCGGGTTCACCGAGGGCACGTTCAAAGCCGGCCAGGGCAAGGTCAGGACCTTTTTCATGTGAAAACCTCCCAATAAAATCAATAAATTTTCGGGGGGTTCGAGTAAATCCAGATGATGGTGACCAGGTACTGGGATTAGGAACCACGATCACATTGGTCAGTCCGCAATCGGCAAATGCCTGGGCGTCTTCCTGAGTGAGTACCGCGAACACATCACACTTTGGTGCTATTTTCACCGCCCGCTTAAGGTCTCTCCCAATGACCGCTGCCGCAAATGCGCCATGGTACTGACCAACAATGCGCCACTCCCCACGACGGTGAACTTGATTCATGGCGTCGATTAAAATTTCAAGTGACCACAGTTGCGCTGCAATGACGACTCCGGGATAAAGGGAGTTCAGCAGACCCGCGAGACGATAAACAGCAATGCTTCGCAACTCCGTTCGAATAGCAGAAATCTCCACATCACCCGGTATCGCTAGCGGCCAGATTCGCGGCATCAAAGAAGTCGTCTTTGTATCACCTAAATCATGTGGAGCCGAGTGTGGAGTCACACCTACCACAAAACACTGATGACCATGTGACTCAAAAAGTGTGGCAAGGGTGTGGACAACAACTTGGGCTCCACCCAGCTCCTGCACGTTATTGGCCATAATCACAATAGGCCTCATGGTCGAACCCCGAGAGCATCAAGGCGTGCGCGAACGTGAACATGTAGACCCTGTTGGTCCCCGATTGCCACGACTGCAATCGGCGGCAAGAGATAGCGCGCTGCGCCTAGATCCTTGCGAAAGACAATTGCTCGCGGATCACCAGTTAACTCTGGTCGATCTGTGATCACAATGTCGGCAATTGCGAATGCTGACTTACGCTGGGACGCTGAGTAGCCGCGGTATGCAAATTGGGATCGGAGCGGTGCAGGGGTGAATACTTCGCGCGGAAGTAGCAGATATGCACTCGCGCCGAATTCGTCAATCCATGCCTGGGTAGCAAAGCGCTCAAGGCGGCTGCCAAATGGCGTGAGATCTGCAGGTGCAAATAAGACCGTTGGTCGATTCTTAACTTTGATGATCGGCAAGTGTGATGGCGTAGGTTTGTTGTGACGAGCGCGCCGGAGTTTCCGCACCGCCCCCATTAACGACTTGGTAGAACCAGAGGCACTCCACCTAATTCTTCGATCCGATCCAACCTCAAATTTAATTCGATCAGCGCAATCAAGGGATGCCAACCTGCTCAGGGACAGATCTGGCAGCGATTCACTCGCCTGCAGATGCAGATCCGTGCGATTGACCCCAAGTGCACAGGTGAACTGAATTTGTACCATTCCATGCTCCCCCGGATTAATGCCACGGTCCTGAATTAGTTCAGCGTTTCGGGAATCTAGATTGACCCGAAAGGACCTGCTACCAAAGTCGGATTTAATTGAAGTGGCCCTAAATGCAATGAGTGCGCCAGACTTCGTTTCACCCAAAATCACTTGAGCCTGCATGTCCGGTGGAAGGTCGCCTGCAAAGTCAATGCATGTGATCAGCCAACTCGTAGAGGGCGCCTCATTGCTCATGGTGGTGAAGTAGCGTCTCTGGTCAAATGGAATCAGAGTGAGGTGCAACTCCCTCACATTTAGCCACCAGGATGCCGGGCGTCCAAGTAGTTCGGTGGACTCGTCTGACCACAATTGACGACTTTGGCCCACTAGTTCCGTGTTGATGAATCCGCCACCTTTTTCCCACCACAAGGCGCGGCGCATTTTGCCTTGATCACCCGTGAGTAGGTAATAGGTTGCAACCTTCAAGCCTGGTCTCAGGCATTCGAAGTCCTCAATGGGGATTAGTCGCACGTATTGGGAGAGAATCTCAATCAGTTCAATTGACTCGCTCTCGGCGAGTTCAAAGAGGGTGGCAAGGTAGAGCGAGAGTTCATGTTGGAGGAACTTCTGGTTTTTGTAGTGGGCCAAGGCAGGATGGGATTCGAGTTCACGATCCATCAGCGCATTGATTGCAATGCGATCGCTCACATTGCGCAACTCACGTCTGGACTGGGTAATTGAGCCAACCTGAGCATCGCGCTCAACATTCCAGTTGTAGACAGCCTCTGGGATCACGCCGATACGTGAAGCTGCAAGGTAACACTTGAGTGTGAAAAGTTGATCCTCAAAAAGTAAGCCTGATGGGAAATCAATTCCATGGTCGCGAAGAAATTGTGTTCGATAAATCTTGTTCACCGAAATGGTGTCAAATAATAGTCCGGGTTCCTCAGCCAAACCTTCAAATACGTGTGATTTCACGTGCAATTCCGGACGCCAGATTTTCATCTCGCCAGTACTGGAAATAATGCGATTAGCTGCACCCACAACCAAGTCAGCATTCATGCTGTTGATCGCGGAATACAGATTACGAACTGCATGAGGGTCGTAGGTGTCATCCGAGTCACAGAACATGACTAAAGGTGATCTGGCAAATTCCAAGCCACGATTTCGTGGGGTACTGCACCCACCGGAGTTCTGCGCGAGTACTTCCGTTCGAATCCGTGGATCAATCGCAGCGGCAGCATGCAGGACGTCAACCGAGTTATCGGTTGAGCAATCGTCGACCGCAATGATTTCAATGTCGCGAAATGACTGGGCGCTCAATGATTTAAGGGCAATGGGCAAGCGCGCAGCGTCGTTGTACCCGATCAAGATGACGGACACCAGTGGACTAGTCATGGCGAGCCGATTCCGCAGCCGCGATTAACGTGCGCGCACGTGCCCGAAAGTCGCATTCCGTTCGAATCCGTTGAGCATCAGTATCGTCGCTGGGAAAAAATGCATCCGGATTGCGGATAATCTTGGCCAATTCATCAGAGTTTTGGTAGGTGACAACGCTTGAACCGAAAACCTCATTTATTCCCAGGGCGGGATCACTCACCACGCGAGCACCCGCAGCGACCGCGTCAAAAAGTCGATTGGAGAGAAACCCAAGTTCCGCCATCTCACGGTGGTGATCATTGAGCACTATTGCACTCGTTGCATACGCGGCTGGCAATTCACTATTAGGAAGGAACTCCCCTGCAATTTGATCCGGCGTGAGAAATTCCTGCCAGCCCACTCCGTAGACCTGTAGTGGAATTCCAGCAGCGAGTGCATCACGCACGATAGGCCGAAACTCACCACGAGTTGATCCAACAAAAAAAACACCAGATTTCTCCGTTGCAGGAATCGGTGTGAAGCGACTCGTATTGGTTGCCTGCAACAGCGGAGTGAATTCACCAAGATTAGGATCGGGTTTCCAGTGATTACTTGCGGCAAATGCGCGCGAGTACTGGGTTGCTTCGCCTGACTCAATTAATTCAGGGTGGGAAATCACCCAGAGCATCCAGATTGCGCTGGTATTTGAAGGGACAACGCGACGAAGCCCACGCAGCACCAAAATGACGTCGTCGCTATCGCGTTTCTCACTAGTGGCACCTGCTCGCGATACTACCTTGGCCTGCACTCCTTCAGAATTAAGTGCGTCGGCGAGGTCGAGCGCAAACCAGTAGTCACCCCATTGCTTTCCGGCTTCTCCTTTGGGTGCTGAAGTAACTATTGACCATTTGGGTTTACGCGCGAAGAGCTTCATGGCTTGGCCCGCCCAAACAGAAACCCGATCCCCCAGGAAATATGCATCACGGGAAAGACAATGGGTAACAGGATGCGATTAATCCCCGCTTTAGAAATTAGGCTTGCCATAATCACTCCGAGGAAATAAACAACCAGCGGGATGAGGCCCACCCACACTAACAATTGTTGGGATGCAACGAGGCCAATGAGCGCAAGAAACAAGCCAAGAGCTATCCCAATGACGAGCACCGGTGCGGCAAGGTAGCGAAGTGAAATGGTTTCTCGGTAGCGGCGAGCAACTTCACGGCGCCAAGTTCCGTAACCAAAATATTGGGATGCGAGTGTACGCAGGCTCGAACGGGGACGGTAAGTCACCACCATGTCGGGGGTGAACCAAACTTTGCCACCAGTTTCACGGATTCGGTGATTCATTTCCCAGTCTTGGGCTCGCACCATAGATTCGTCGTAGCCTCCAACGCGCTCTAACGCCGTTCTGCGAAAACAACCTAGATACACGGTGAGGGCCTCACCCTCTGCTCCACCAACGTGAAATGCGGCACCTCCGACACCGAACTTCGAGGTCATTGCAGTGGCAATCGCCTTTTGAAGTCGGGTCAATCCTTGAGCTGCCATGATCCCGCCGACATTGTCCGCTCCGCTTCGGTTAAGGGTCTCAACGCCAATGCGGATGTAGTCAACGGGGATAAGCGCATGGCCATCAACACGAACAACAACGTCAGATTGTGAGGCGCCAATTGCAGCGTTAAGCGCTGACGGGGTTTTCCCGCCGGGATTGGCGACAACGCTCAGGTTCGGGTGACGCTCGGCCAGCTCAAACGCAACAACCTCAGTGCGATCACGTGATGGGGCAACCGCAAGCACAATCGCAATCTCACCTTGGTAGTCCTGGGCGAGCAGTCGATCAATCGCGGACTCCAAATGTGCTTCTTCATTGAGTACCGGCATCACGATTGCAACGCTTGGAAAAGACTCCATTGCTTTAGTGCTCCAGATCCAGTGCCGGGTACCCGCGCAAGACATGAGCATCGACTCCGACTACTTCACCGGCAACATCTTTTCGGAAATGTGAATCCGAAACCAGCGAGGTATTCGTCGCTGGAGAGTCTTGGGCATGACGCACATAGATGTAACCGTGGCCGTGCGTCCGGTAGGTCAAACCTCCATGTTCGGTGACACGCTCAATGAGGGCCAGGTCAACCGATTTGGGGACCGGACGCCAACCACCAACTTCACGTAAATCAGCCTGGGCAATCAACATGGTGCCACCGGCGACGAACTTCGCATATTTCTCAGCGGCGTAGGTTGGGCGAAATACGGTTACGTTTTCTGCAGCAAGGTAAATATTGTCGAGCGCTTTGCCAACGAGTTGGGCGCCAGAGAACATGCGGGCGGTGACGAGATCCCAAACATGCTCGGGTCCATAGAAGTCGTCATCGTCTATTTTCGTAATAAGTTCTCCGCTGGCCAGTGAACTCGCCGCCAACAGCACTTCACCCAAGTTGAGAGAACTGGGAACGCAGCGAGTGAGAGCAGGGAAAGGCAATTCGGACAGATGCGTGCTCATGTGGTCATCTAGTTCAAAGCCATGGGTGAGTAGAACCAGTTCCAAATTCGGATACGTTTGCTTGGACAGTAATTCCACTACTGCGTGCAGGTGATGTTCGCGATTAGTCACCAGCACCATAGAAACACTTGGCCAACCAAAAATCTGAGGGTGCGGCGAGTACCGACGCAAAGCAATATTGCGCCGGGCAACTGACGTGAATTCACTCTCTCGCGGATCCGAACTTTCAAGATCGAGATTAACCCCGCAAGCTTGCAACTGGATTTTTTGGGTTGCTGAAAGTGCCTGAGTATCGGTGAGTGTGGTAACCCCACGAAGTTTGTGAACGGTCGCCGTGTCAAGGGACTCTGGCAGTAACAGGGATGAAGCCGTAACCGAATTGGTTTCCGGTAGTGAGCGACGGCCGATTGGGCGGTGGACGAGCAGATTCACAACGTAGGTCGTGTCAGCGGCAGTTAACCAGGTGCTGTCTTCCGTGATGAGTAGATCAGTTGGCCTAAGGTAGGGGTTGGTCTTCTGGCTGGTCGAGCCCGTGACGACATGTCGAAGTGTCTCCGCGAGATTTCCGTTCTGCGGTAGCGCGGCCGGGTCCCAACTGACTTTGGGTGCAAAAACGCCGCTAGGTGTTGGGGTACAAGCGCGCAATAGCCCTGAGAGCAAGATTGCAAGTGGTAGCTCAGCAGCAACGGCACACTCCCCCTGGAAACCGGATTCGGTCCACTGACCTGCAAAATGTGAAAGTGGAAGTTCAGGTTTCCCAAGCCACCCCGCGCGTGGGGGCGCAGCGTGATCAATTTCCAAGACCACGCTCGTGGATACTTCCCCACTTTTGGCAATGGATGCAATCAATTCACGCAAGGAATCGCGATTGTAGACCCGAATCGAGAATTCTCCAGAGCGACCTTTGCGCACTTTGGGAGCTGGTATGCGATTTGAGCCCTTCACGGTCAGCATTTTAGGGGGTGTGAGTCGCTCAACGGGGCTAGCGGTGAGAATCAGGCAGTCGTTCACACTAATCTTGGGTGATGACTTTGCGACTCTCCGTCATTGGCACCGGCTACCTAGGCGCAACCCATGCGGCCTGCATGGCCGAACTTGGATTCGAGGTGATTGGCCTTGACGTTGTTCCCGAGAAAGTTGAGCTTCTCAATTCTGGCAAAGTACCCTTCTTTGAACCCGAGCTGGAGGAAGTTCTTCAACGCAATATCGCGGCTGGCCGAGTGAAATTCACCACCTCTTTCGCGGAAGTTGCCGAATTTGCCGACATTCACTTTATTTGCGTGGGGACCCCACAACAATCCGGCTCCTATGCGGCTGATTTGTCCCAAGTATTTGCTTCGGTTGAATCACTCGCCCCACACCTGTCCCCGCACGACCTAGTAGTTGGTAAGTCAACCGTCCCAGTCGGAACCGCCGAAAAAATCGCTGAAATTTTAAAGGACTCAGCACCTGGTGTTGAAGTTGCCTGGAACCCGGAATTCTTACGCGAAGGTTTCGCCGTGCAAGACACCTTAGAACCAGATCGTTTAGTAATCGGGGTTCGCTCACCAGAGGCCGAAGCGAAATTGCGGGCGGTCTACGCCCCCATGATCGACAAAGGAATTCCCTTCCTGGTCACCGACTTTCCCACCGCTGAATTGGTCAAGGTTGCGGCGAACTCATTTTTAGCCACCAAGATTTCATTTATTAATGCAATGGCGGAAGTGTGTGAAGCCGCAGGGGCTGACGTTGTTCAACTCGCCGAGGCAATCGGTTACGACACCAGAATTGGCAACCGTTTCCTTGGTGCAGGCCTTGGCTTCGGAGGTGGCTGCCTTCCAAAAGATATTCGGGCCTTTATGGCTCGCGCCGGTGAACTTGGCGCTGAAGAAGCATTGACCTTCCTGCGTGAGGTTGATCAGATCAACCTTCGTCGACGCGCGCACACCGTTGATCTGGCCCGCAAGGAACTCGGTGGCGAATTGCGCGGGAAGGCAATCTGCATGTTTGGAGCAACATTCAAGCCAGACAGTGACGACGTACGTGACTCACCAGCACTTGACGTTGCCGTAGCTCTGGCAAATTCTGGAGCGACGGTTGTGGTGCACGACCCCAAGGGAACCGTGAACGCTGAGCGGGTTTATCCCACGTTAACCTATTCAACTGATGCAATGAAAGCAGCTGTTGATGCTGACCTAATTATTCACGCCACCGAATGGATGGAATACCGCGAAATTGATCCTGCTGAACTTGCCAAAGTTGTTTCCCAAAAAAATATTATCGATGCTCGAAATAAATTAGATGTTGCGGCCTGGCGTGCTGCCGGTTGGAATATTCGAGCCCTCGGTCGGCCTACCGCTTGACACCTGACGGCTAACATCGAAACATGGAGATTCCCGAAATCCTTGACACAACTCACCTTTGGTTTGTTGTTGGCCTTGGCAACAATCCCGATCGTGCCGCCTTTGGAGTAGCGAAGTTTCTCCAAGATCACGGAAAACAAATCGTTCCCATTCATCCTCGGGCTGAAATAGTCCACGGCGAACAAGGCTTCGCTTCAATTTCAGAGGCGGTAAAAGTGTGGGGCGCACCCGATGTTGTCGACCTATTTGTAAACAGCTTTCGCGCGGGTGAGCTCAGCGACCAAGGAATTGAAGCCGGGGCGAAAGTTATTTGGATGCAACTTGGCGTCGTAGATGAAGATGCTGCCCAACGAGCAAGAGCCGCTGGCCTGACAGTCGTCATGGATACGTGCCCGGCTATTGAATGGCGAAAAATCGCTTACTAAGTGAGGTTGCCTTGCATGGCTGCTGCTTGCGCATTGAGTTCATTAGCATAACGCTCAAGTTTTTGCGCTAGGTCTGAATTACTGACTCCAAGGATTCGCGCTGCCAAAAGACCCGCGTTCTTTGAATTGTCAATCGCAACTGTTGCAACCGGGATTCCGGCTGGCATTTGCACGATTGAAAGAAGTGCGTCCATGCCGTCAAGTTTGGTTGCGGACACGGGAACACCAATCACGGGAAGTGTTGTTAAAGCAGCAAGCATGCCCGGTAGGTGGGCCGCACCTCCAGCGCCAGCAATGATCACGTCGAAGCCGCTATCACGTGCATTTTGAGCGAATGCGGTCATTTCACGTGGCATCCGGTGGGCTGAAAGCACTAACGCTTTGTTACTCACTCCAAGTTCGGTGAGGATCTCGGTGGCAGCACGCATTACGGGCCAGTCGGAGTCGCTCCCCATGCACACTGCAACAGAAATCTTTTCGCTACTCATTTACTTCTCCCCTGAAATAGGAAACCGCGTGTTCAACTCGATTGCGCAATTCTGTCAGGTCAGCGCCAACCGCCGTCACATGTCCCACCTTGCGGCCAGGTTTCACTACTTTGCCATACAGGTGAGTGTGTAATTCCGGATCGCGGGCAAATACATGGCGATACGCGCTATACAGATTAGGGACGGCTCCACCCAAGATATTGCCCATCACCGACCACTTGGCCGTTGCACGTGGGGAGCCGAGTGGCAGATCAAGTACGGCGCGTAAGTGATTCTCGAATTGGCTCGTAGTCGCGCCTTCAATACTCCAGTGACCAGAGTTGTGTGGTCGCATGGCCAACTCGTTGACCAGCACACCGTCGCCTGTGTCAAATAACTCAACAGCGAGCATTCCTACTACACCAAGTTCCCTCGCGATTCGCAATGCAATTTCCTGGGCGCTAAGCGCAATGCCCGAATCAAGTTCGGGTGCCGGTGAAATTACTTCAGAACAGATTCCATCACGTTGGGTTGTTTGTACAACCGGGTAAGCAACACACTGATCACTTGGTGAGCGCGCCACTTGAGCTGCCAACTCTCTGGTGAAATTTACTTTCTCCTCTGCTAGCCAGAGTGATCCAGTAGGTAGTTCATTTTCTAAGACGGCCGCTATGCCTGACTCGCCATTAACGAACCAAACGCCCTTGCCGTCGTATCCCCCACGCGAAGTCTTGAGAATAAACGGATAGCCGACTTCTGCAGCAAAACTCTTAGCGTCATCAATACAATCAATCTGCACCCAACGCGGGCACGGGATTCCAAGGTCGGTGAGTGCTTGACGCATTGCAAGTTTGTCCTGGGCATAAATGACCGCTTGCGGGCTGGGATAGACCGGCTTGCCGCAGTTCTCGAGTACTTCCATGACTTCTGGTGTTAACAGTTCGTGGTCGAATGTCACCACGTCACAAGACTCCGCAAATTCGAGCACCGTTTGCGGGTCATCTTTAGATCCAAAAATAGTTTCAGCGACAACCAGCGCGGCCGGTTCCTCCGCGTTATTTGCCAAGACTTTGAAGCGGACTCCTAGTGCGGTGGCCGGGGCGACACTCATTTGGGCCAATTGCCCAGCGCCAATCATGCCCACCGTAGGACCGAGTTCATGCCCAGAGGTTTGCGCCACAGGAGAAACTTAGTGCTTTAGCCAGATCACCGAGTTGCATAGTTAGACTGCGCGAGTGCACGATCCCAAGGCTCTGATCAAATCTGTGGACTCATGGATCACCGGAATCTGGCGCGAGCTCGCCAAATTTGGAATTGTTGGACTTTCGGCACTCGTCATTGACATTGGGCTTTTCAATTTCTTGCGCTTTGCTGGTGGCGAGGGCCCAATGTATGACCGACCAATCTCCTCAAAAATTATTAGCGTCACGATAGCGACAACTTTCTCCTATTTTGGAAACCGGTATTGGACTTTCCGCCGACGCGGCCGCACCAATATGGGACGCGAATACCTGATGTTCTTTGGATTCAACGCGGTTGCAATGGTGATCGCTATTGGCTGCCTGTGGTTTAGCCACTACTTTATGGGCTGGGACAGTGCCCTGGCTGACAACATCAGCGCGAACGTCGTAGGTCTTGCACTAGGCACCACATTTAGGTTCTGGTCCTACCGAAAGTTCGTCTTCCCGGCAATCCCCAACGACGCCGAGCACCAAGGCGAACGCGAACTCGCCGAACGAGATGCGATTACGCCGATCTAAATATTTTCCTATTCGGGGACCGAACCGCGTCCTCGTCTGCGTGAGTCATCAAGTTCATGTAGTTCGTAGACCTTGCGTTGAATGTCTTCGACATTGGGGACATCGTTAATCACTAAGTCACCGTCGTCACTCGCCGACTCAATTTCCAATTTTCCATAATTCAATATTCGACCCATGACGCTGATTTCGAATGACACGTTATTTACTTTGGAGAGTGGCATGTCTCTACCCTGCTTGGTCAGCAATCCTCGTCTGACAATTATCCGGCGGCTGGTAAAAACATATTGCGTTGTTAGCCAACGAAGGAAGGGAAGGGCGACCTGCCAGGTCAAAATAAATGCACCCACTCCAACAACTACCCATCGAAACAAAGTGTTACTAAATGCAAAAAATGCCCATGTTGCAATAAAAACTTCGATGACGAGCACACATGCTGGCCAAATCAGTGCCCGCCAATGTGGCTTGAGTTCAAATGCGATTGTTTCGCCGGGGGCTAAGAGTTTTTCGGGGTACATGGTTCAATTGTGGCATGAACAACGTCTGCCGCGACGAGAATCTCCGGCTTTTTTCCCGCGCGCACGATCACGAGGTGACCGGATTCATCAATTCCTAAGCCTTCGGCACTAAACGCCTCCTCATTCGGTCGGGTGACGAGCAAATTGGCGCCAATACTTGAACACACATCTCGATACCGCGCCGATAGACCAACCGTAGCCCAATTGGCATTTCGCCATGATTCAATGTGAGTGTGTAGTGAGTTAAGGACCGTAATCAATACGTTCTGAATTTCCGGTGCCTGCGCACACAGATCAGCGAGTGCTACCGAATTTGGGAAGTGCGCCGCGGTGACGTTAATTCCCATCCCCACTACCCACCGATGAGGCACGACACCAGCTGACTCGATCAAGATTCCGCCAAGTTTTGCCCCGCTCGCGGTCACGTCATTGGGCCACTTGAGTTCGAGAGTGGCGCCCAGTTGCGTGCCAACATCAAAGACCGCAAGACCAGCAACCAAGGGCAACCAAGTGGGTACATCGCAACCTGATAGGTCCACGAGCACCGAGCACCACAGCCCGCTGCCTGGTTCGCTTTGCCAATTGCGATCGAGTCGGCCGCGGCCAGCGGTTTGCTCGGACGCAATTACTGCGGTCCATGGAAGAACTGACCCTCCCGCACACCGGCGGATCAGCTCGCTATTGGTCGAGTCGACCGTCTCCAAAGAGATGACCTCCGGGCAAAACGGGATCGAGGCCAAAAGACCAGTTAGATCAGCCTGCTCGGAGAATTCGTCCACGCAGATAAGGTACGCAGGTACACAAGTCGCCCGACGCAAGTACCACCCAGGAGGATGCATGAGCGCCGAGATAACCCCTGACCTTCACACCACTGCGGGTCGGGCGCAGGTGTTGCGCTCCCGTCGCTCCGAGGCAGCCGGTAAGCGTCAGGACGCCATTGACAAGCAGCATGCAAAAGGAAAGATGACCGCGATGGAGCGGATCGAAGCCTTCCTTGATCCCGATTCATTTCAAGCAATTGACGGTCTGACCCGGCACCGCTCGCATAACTTTGGATTAGAAAAAAATCGTCCATACGGTGACGGTGTAATCACCGGCTACGGAACGGTCGATGGCCGCCAAGTGTGTGTCTTTGCTCAGGATTTCACCGTGTTCGGCGGTTCATTGGGTGAAGTCTTCGGTGAAAAAATTGTCAAAATAATGGACTTGGCGCTTAAGACCGGCTGTCCCATGATTGGCCTCAATGACTCTGGCGGTGCACGGATCCAAGAAGGTGTCGTCGCCCTTGGCCTCTACGGTGAAATTTTCTACCGCAATGTCATGGCATCAGGTGTCATCCCGCAAATCTCATTAATCATGGGGCCGTGCGCTGGCGGCGCCGTCTACTCTCCGGCTATCACCGACTTCATTGTCATGGTTGATCAGACCTCACACATGTTTATTACCGGACCTGACGTAATCAAAACCGTCACGGGTGAAGATGTTGCTTTTGAAGACCTCGGTGGCGCGCATACCCATAACTCCAAGAGTGGCGTTGCCCACTACATGGCACTTGATGAACACGATGCACTTGATTACGTTCGAGCCTTGCTCTCATATCTCCCGAGCAATAACTTGAGTGAGCCCGTAGTCGTTCCCACCAAAGTGTCTATGGAGTTCACGGACGGGGATTACGCCCTCGACACAATCATTCCCGACTCACCGAATCAGCCTTATGACATGCATGACGTGCTGAGTTCAATCCTTGACGAAGGAGACTTCCTAGAAACCCAACCACTTTTCGCTCCAAATATTTTGTGTGGATTTGGTCGCGTTGAGGGTCACCCCGTTGGCATTGTCGCCAATCAACCCATGCAGTTTGCTGGAACACTCAACATTGAAGCCTCAGAAAAAGCTGCGCGTTTTGTTCGTACCTGTGATGCATTCAATATCCCCGTAATTACTTTTGTCGATGTCCCTGGATTCCTACCGGGCACCGATCAAGAGTGGGACGGAATTATTCGCCGCGGCGCGAAACTTATTTACGCCTACGCTGAAGCAACAGTTCCCCTCCTCACCGTGATTACCCGCAAGGCCTACGGCGGGGCCTACGACGTCATGGGGTCAAAACACCTTGGAGCCGATCTCAACCTTGCCTGGCCAACTGCTGAAATCGCAGTCATGGGCGCCCAAGGCGCCGTCAATATTTTGTACCGCAAAGAAATTGCAAACGCCGCAGATCCAATTGCCGAGCGCGCTGCTCGGATTGAGGAATACACCGAGAAGTTCGCCAACCCCTATGTGGCCGCAGAGCGCGGTTTCATGGACCGGGTGATCTTCCCGCACGAGACCCGCTTGCAACTCACCCGTGGACTCCGGGCGCTACGCACAAAGCGCGCAACCCTCCCTCCCAAAAAGCACGGGAACATACCACTATGACTCCGCCACACCTTCACGTAATTCGCGGTGACGCGACCTCAGAAGATATCGCCGCACTTCTCGCCATATTTGCCGTCGCGCAATCACATGCGAAACCTCCTGAAGCAACTGCCATCCATGCATGGAATGCCCGCAATCGCATGATACGCACCTTTCCCGTTGCCAGCCCGGGCGCCTGGCGCGCATCGGGTCTGGCCCAATAGGGATCTGCATGCAACTCATTTTGGCGTCGGCTTCACCTGCGCGTCTTGCAACTCTTAACGGTGCTGGCATTTATCCAATAGTGCGTGTCAGCCATGTGAATGAAGAGGAAATTGAACAAAGCATGTCTACGGCAACCCCACGTGAGATTGCTCAAGCCCTCGCCCAAGAAAAGTGCGAAAAAGTCACCCAGGAACTGAGGGACAGCAACGAACTCGCACCCAACACGGTTGTGATTGGGTGCGACTCAGTGTTCGAATTAAACGGCAAGCCCTATGGCAAACCACAAAATGCCACCGAAGCAAAAGCCCGCTGGCAGGAAATGATGAACAACACCGGGACCTTGCACACCGGCCACTACATCACCTACACCGATTCCCAAAATCAATTACACACCGCGGAAGCCACCGCTAGCACCGACGTCCACATGGGTGAACTCACGGACGAAGAAATGAATGAGTACCTGGCAAGCGGTGAACCATTTGCCGTTGCTGGCGGCTTCACCCTCGACGGTCTCGGTGGAGCATTCGTTCAAGGAATAACCGGTGATCCATCCAATGTTGTTGGAATCTCGCTCCCCACCGTGCGCAATCTCTTAACTCAGCTTGGCATCACATGGACGCACCTATGGAATCACGCCGGATAGGCTCACCCGCAGCAACCGAAAGGGAATGACAGTGAAAAAAGTCTTGATCGCCAACCGCGGTGAAATCGCGGTTCGAGTAATTCGAGCCTGCAAGGACGAGGGAATCGAGTCCGTTGCGGTCTACGCCGATCCTGACCGAGATGCCCTGCACGTGCGGCTCGCAGATCACGCATTTGCCCTCGGTGGTTCAACAGCCGCCGAGTCTTATCTTGATATTTCTAAGGTGATCAATGCTGCGAAAGAATCCGGCGCTGACTCGGTCCACCCCGGTTACGGTTTCCTCTCGGAGAACGCCGACTTCGCCCAAGCCGTCATTGATGCCGGGTTGATTTGGATTGGTCCTCCCCCAGCAGCAATCCGTTCACTCGGTGACAAGGTCAGCGCTCGTCATATTGCCCAGCGTGCTGGCGCACCCCAGGTGCCCGGAACACCGGATCCCGTAAGCGACCCAAGCGAAGTTACGGCTTTTGCCAAGGAACACGGTCTGCCCGTTGCGATCAAGGCAGCATTTGGTGGCGGTGGTCGAGGACTCAAAGTTGTTCGCACCCTCGAAGAAATCCCAGAACTCTACGAATCAGCAGTGCGCGAGGCAGTTGCCTCATTTGGCCGCGGTGAATGCTTTGTTGAGCGCTACCTTGACAACCCTCGTCACGTGGAAACCCAAATACTCGCGGACCGTGAGGGCAATGTTGTCGTGGTGTCAACCCGCGACTGCTCACTGCAGCGCCGGCACCAAAAATTAGTCGAAGAAGCACCAGCGCCATTTCTCACACAAGAACAGCAGGATGCTCTTTACGCTTCCTCCAAAGCGATTATCAAAGAAGCCGGCTACTACAACGCTGGCACGTGCGAGTTCTTGATCGGTACCGACGGAACAATCTCATTCCTTGAAGTCAACACCCGCCTGCAAGTTGAACACCCCGTTAGTGAAGAGGTCACGGGTATTGACCTTGTTCGCGAACAATTCCGGATTGCCCGTGGCGGCACAATCGACTACCCGGACCCCGTATTGCGCGGTCACAGCATTGAATTCCGAATCAATGGCGAAGACCCCGGCCGCGGCTTCCTCCCGGCCCCAGGCAAACTTTCGCTTTGGCAACTTCCCAGTGGCCCAGGCGTCCGCGTTGACACCGGCTTTGAAGCAGGCGACGTAATCGGCGGCAACTTTGATTCACTGCTAGCCAAACTCATTGTCACCGGCAAAGACCGCCAGGAAGCACTGCAACGTTCCCGCCGCGCCCTCGCTGAGTTCAAAGTTGACGGAATCGCAACAGCACTCACCTTCCACCGAGCAGTAGTTGAAGACCCAGCATTCGCCCCGGCCGATGCGCAAACTCCCTTCACCGTTCACACCCGATGGATTGAAACCGAATTCAACAACGAAATCCCGGCCTACTCGGGTGACGCGCAAGAACTCGATGAGGGTGCCGCCCGCCAATCAGTGGTCGTTGAAGTCAATGGCAAACGCCTTGAAGTCACCCTCCCCCAAGGCTTTGGTGCCGAAACCAGCGAACCAACACCCACTACTAAAAAGCGCGAGCGCAAGAAAGCCTCCGCAAATACTTCGGGTGACTCACTTACCGCACCCATGCAGGGCACGATCGTGAAGATTGATGTCACCGAAGGTCAAGAGGTTACAGCGGGAGATCTCATTGTGGTTTTGGAAGCCATGAAGATGGAACAACCACTCACCGCTCACAAAGCCGGCACAATCACCAAACTCAGTGCCGAAGTAGGAACGACCGTACCCGCAGGCACTGTTTTATGTGAAATTGTCGCCTGAGCAAAATCATTCATACAAGGCATGAACGTCTACTTCCGGATACCTATTAAATCCTTGGTCCGCGGTCGCTAGTTTCGCACCTAGATCCAGTGCGTTCGCTGCGATCAAGAAGTCAGCGACATCACGCGAGTGTGGCGAGTACTTATCCAGTAAATTCAAGAAAATCGACATGGTGCGTGTTGTTTCATGTTTGACGTGAAAAAATGAATTGTGAAGCAAACTCTGTATTATTTTGCCACTTTCACTAGTGCTAAGTCCTCCCTGCGCCCAAAGCCGCTTGTCACTCGTCCGTCTCACAGTTGAAGCGATCGCGCCCGTGCTTACGTAGAACTGCAAACTTTGCGCCCGGCCTATAGTGTCCATAAATCACGAACTACAGGTCCCAGTTTGACCCCAGGCTGCACCAACGCGATCATTACGTTGACGTCAAATAAGTAGTTTTGCAAAATCTTCGCTATCCAAGAGTGCAGCTATTTGCTCTTTGTTGCCAAGATTCATGCGTGGTCGCAGTCCGCCAGCAGATGGACGTTGAACTAAACTTGGATCCTCATGGCGTGTTACTAGCATTTCCAGGTACGCCCGCAGGGCTGCCTCCAATACTGAACAACCGTGCGCCCCGAATTGGCCGTTTCACCCTTGGCTTCCCGGTATAACTCTTGGTCCACGACCAAACTCGTCCGCTGATTCATAAAAACACTCTAAAGTAAATACTTAAATACTTACGTCATTCTCAATGAATCTCCCCACATGCTTCACTGGGTGTCCAATACGGGAAGATGTCTACGTGCCGCATAACAAAGGGAACGTTGTCATTATCGGTTCAGGTCCCGGCGCTTATGAAGCAGCCTTGGTAGCCAAGCAAATTGGCGCAGCGGTAACCCTGATTGATCGTGACGGAATTGGTGGTTCAGCCGTCATCACCGATTGTGTTCCCAGCAAGGCCCTGATCGCTGTATCAAATGCGATGCAAGCCGTTGCTGAATCCGGACAACTCGGAGTGTTGATCAATGGCGCTCCCCCCACCGCTTCGCAACTCAGTGTCAACCTGCAAACCGTAAATGCTCGAGTCCGTGACCTTGCCCACGCGCAAAGCACCGACATCACTGCAGCATTGGTCCGTGAGGGCGTTGTGCTGGTACATGCCAGTGGTTCATTCATTAACGAAAACACGGTACTTGCCACTTACCAGGACGGAACTACCAAAGAATTTAGTGCAGATATTTCACTGATTGCTACAGGCGCTCAGCCACGAGTTCTTGACACGGCCGTTCCCGACGGCGATCGAATCCTCACCTGGGATCAGCTCTATGAACTTGATGAATTACCGAACAGGTTAATTGTTGTTGGCTCAGGGGTTACCGGTGCCGAGTTTGCCTCCGCGTATCAAGGCCTGGGCTCACAAGTCGTACTCGTTTCATCACGTGATCGGGTTCTGCCAGGTGAAGACGAGGACGCAGCTCGAGTAATTGAGTCTGTGTTTGAGCGACGGGGCATTGATGTCATGGCACAATCGCGCGCGATTTCCGCCGCTTGCACTGAACACGGAGTAGTTGTCAGGCTCCAAGACGGCACTGAAGTTCACGGAAGTCACGTACTGATCGCCGTGGGTTCCCTACCCAACACTGATCAGTTGAATTTGGAAACTGCCGGCGTCAATGTTGACGAGCGGGGCTTCATTGAGGTCGACAAAGTTTCACGAACAAGTGCACGCAATATTTATGCAGCCGGTGACTGCACCGGTGTGCTCATGCTTGCCTCAGTTGCTGCCATGCAAGGACGCATCGCAATGTGGCATGCACTGGGTGATGCAGTAACCCCGCTTGAACTCGATACAGTTTCCAGCACCATTTTCACGGAACCAGAAATCGCCACAGTTGGCGTGAGTCAAAAAAATCTCGACGCAGGTGAATTCCGCGGAGATGTGTACCTGCTCCCACTCGCCACCAATGCGCGAGCAAAAATGCAGGAGCAAAGTGATGGATTTATCAAGATTTTCTGCCGCAAAACTTCACGCATTGTTGCCGGAGCTGTCGTGGTTTCACCCAATGCCAGTGAATTGATTCATCCACTCACCATGGCAATCCAAGAACGGCTCACGGTCGACGAATTAGCATCTACTTTCACAGTTTTCCCAAGCCTCTCGGGTTCTATCGCCGAAGCTGCCCGACGGTTACACAATTCGAGCGAATAGGTACTAGATTCACGTGGTGAACTCAATCGATATTTCAATTAACGCCAAGACCGATCAACTCAATCGCGCGGCACATGAATCCGCTGCCGCAATTGCAACTCTCAGCGAAGTTGACAAACATGATATTGCAATCGTGCTTGGATCAGGTTGGGTTCCTGCGGCGGAGAAAATAGGTAGCCAAGTTGCCGAGTTCAGTGTCACTGAGGTCCCGCATTTCAACGCACCCGCAGTTGCCGGCCACGCCGGGAAGATTCGCAGCGCGGATATCAACGGAAAACGCGTTCTCGTCTTTCTTGGTCGCACGCATTTCTACGAAGGCAAAGGCGTTGACGCTGTAACCCATATTGTCCGTACGGCAGCAGCCGCAGGTTGTGAAACCATGATCCTGACCAACGGTTGTGGTGGCCTCAACCCCGAGTGGTCCCCCGGAACACCCGTCTTGATTAAGGACCAAATTAACTTCACCGGCAATTCGCCACTGCATGGCGCCCACTTTGTTGACCTCACCGATTTGTATTCATCACGATTGCGGGCAATGTGTCACGAAGTAGACCCCAATTTGCCCGAAGGCGTCTACGTTCAATTCCCCGGACCGATGTATGAAACCCCAGCGGAAATCACCATGGTGCGCAACATGGGTGGCACATTGGTTGGCATGAGCACTGCCCTTGAAGCAATCGTGGCTAGATCCCTTGGCATGGAGATCCTGGGAATCTCCCTGGTCACCAACCTTGCAGCCGGCATGAGTGGTGAACCACTCAATCATGAGGAAGTACTTCAAGCTGGCAAGGACGCAGCCGTCCGCATGGGTGACCTGCTCGCCAAAATAGTTGCCAAGATCTAGATCAGGAAACACCAGATTCCATGAACGTCATTGCAGAGGCAAAGAATTGGCTAGCAAACGACCCCGATGAAGAAACCCAACACGAATTACGGATCCTACTGGAGCGCTCCGGACAAATGGATCCGACCGCAATCGCCGAGCTACACGATTGCTTTAATGGAACCCTTCAATTCGGTACCGCAGGCCTGAGAGGAAAACTAGGTCCCGGTCCCAACCGCATGAACCTCGTCGTCGTTGCCAGGGCCGCAGCTGGCCTGGCTAAGTACCTGAACGGCAAGGGAACCAGCAGGAACGGCGCCAACACAAGCGTTGTGATCGGTTATGACGCCCGTCACAACTCCGAACTTTTTGCCAAAGTCAGCGCGCAGATCCTTAGCGGCGCTGGAATCACTCCCCAGCTGTTCCCGCACACAGTCCCAACCCCGGTGCTCGCATTTGCAATTCGCCACCTCAATGCAGATGCCGGCGTCATGGTGACCGCGAGTCACAATCCACCACAGGACAACGGCTACAAAGTTTATCTCGGCTCTGGCGCGCAGATCATTCCCCCAGCCGACATGGAAATCGCTGAATACATCCAAGACGTAACAAACTCCGGTCCAGTTCGAGACCTGCCCCACAGTGACACCTGGACCACACTTGATCACAGCACCGAGCAGGCTTACCTCAACCACACCGCCCAACTGGTTGGCCAACAGATCAGCTCCAACACTGACCTAAAAACTGTCTACACCGCACTGCACGGAGTCGGTGGAAAAATCTTCATGGAACTTGTTAAAGAAGCAGGCTTCCCCGAACCCATCACGGTCAAGCAACAATTCGAACCCGATCCAACGTTCCCCACCGTCGCATTTCCCAATCCCGAAGAACCCGGTGCTATTGATCTATCAATTGAAACCGCAATCGCACACAATGCTGATCTGGTCATTGCCAACGACCCCGATGCTGATCGTTGCGCGGTAGCGATTCCTACCACCGAAGACAAATCCACTTGGCGCATGTTGCACGGTGATGAAGTCGGCGCCCTGCTCGCATCTTGGATTGCACATCAGAGCAACACCAAATCAGGAGTGATGGCGCAATCAATAGTTTCCTCAACAATTCTCAAAGCCATCGCTGAGCAAGCAGGGTTTGACTACCAACAAACCTTAACCGGATTCAAATGGATTGGCCCGATCCCTGGTTTGGTATTCGGATACGAAGAAGCCCTGGGCTACTGCGTCGACCCTGGATACGTGAAAGATAAAGACGGTCTTTCAGCAGCCCTGAAAGTCATGGAACTTGCCGCCCACCTCAAATCACAGGGACAAACTCTTCAAAATGAACTTGATCGCATTGCACTCCAAGTGGGCGTCTACGCCACCGACCAAGTCTCAGTCCGGGTCAGCGATCTGTCCATCATCCCAGAAATCATGCAGCGACTTCGATCAACTCCCCCAAAGGAGATCGCAGGCGCACGAGTTACGGAGTTCATTGACCTTGCAATAGGAACTGAGCAACTGCCACCAACTGATGGCCTGCTATTTAACCTCGACGATGGCGGCCGAGTAATCGTGCGACCCAGCGGTACCGAACCCAAAGTAAAGGTCTACCTGCAAAGCATGGTCGAGGTTGCGCCGAGTGAAAATGGTGAAACCCTCATGAAGGCCCGAACCCAGGCCGCCGTGAAGCTCATGGCAATGGCTGCCGTTGCTCAAACCTGGCTCAATTAATACGTACGACTACTCGTTCGATTTTCACGTGACTGCGGTCGCAGCCATTGAAATTTGCCACGGCTCTTGGCTGTGGACTATTCGATGGGCTGTCCACAGCGTGAAGTTGCCTATTGGCTATCTGATTCCAGCGCTCTAGCCTGCTGATTGCTAATGAAGTTGTGTTGTGTCGGAGTCCCCTGCGTGATCCCTGCTCCTAAATCCTCGCCTTCCGTGGTTCGGAAAATCAGTGAGGAGATCGGGGGTGATGGTGAGGATGACTGATCCTTACCCGAAAAGATCATGCCCAGCCAAATGGCTGAGCATGATCTTCGGATCCGTACACACTAAACGGATTCTAGCATGGGTTGGAACGTTCACGCTCAGTTTTGCTGGGCGAGAATTGTTGCGATGGCTAATCAACGTGATGCGTCATTGACGCTAGCGAGCCGGGTGGTGACGACGTGAGTCGTCACCACCTCACCCGTCTAACAGTGGAAAACTCAACTCCATCGGCGAGTCCAACCCGTGAGATTCGAACCTGGTGAGCGGCCGCTGACCAGGCGGCAGAAGGAAATAATCGCGCCCATATTGCCCAAAGTTCGACCAAGCGCTGCATTAAGGGCTTCACTGTTTTCATCCCAGAGAATTATTTTTTCTTTTGTTCCGAAATACCGGTTTGAATACCAGTCCCTGCCCTGAACGGTGATCGCCAGTCTCATCTTCAGTGCAAATGCATTGCCTTTGCGTGATTGTGGCGACGCCACTTCACCCGCGTGCCCCTGGAGGACGAAACGGATGTGCGGATAACACACGTGCAAGTTATTTCCGCGCAGCGGACACGATTGAGGGCTCCCAGACCCGACAAAGAATAATGTCGGCGAACGCTGACATAAGGTATCCTGTCGGCGAACGCTGACATAAGGTATCCTGTCGGCGAACGCTGACATAAGGTATCCTGTCGGCGAACGCTGACAATTGGAGAGGCCATGCGGATCACGACGGTTGACGACGTTGCTGGTGCTGTGCGTTCCGCACGCAAAGAGTTGAGGTGGACCCAGGCTCACCTTGCACAGAAAAGTGGAGTCAGTCGAGATCTCATCAACCGGCTTGAGCGCGGATCCTCGAGGGCCGAGCTCGCCAAAGTTCTCGACGTACTGGCGGCACTCGGCCTCACGGCGAGTGTTGATGCAAGTCGTAGCCCGGTTGATCTTGCGGCCGTGGTGCGCGCGCATGAGGAACACACATGAACGCGCACGAGCACTCTCTCGACGTGTGGCTTGGTGACCGCTTCGCCGGAGAATTACTGACCACGGATAGCCGCGAATTAGACTTTACCTATGACCGCGATTATCGCGATGCAGATGATGCAACGCCGCTGTCGATCTCGCTCCCACTAGCGAGAAGCGAACATTCGCGCAGGCAAGTAACCAACTTTTTTGAGGCGCTCCTACCGGAGCAAGGTTCTGCACGTGAGCGGATCGAACTGGAATCCGGGATATCACGAACAAATGTATTCGGTCTGTTGGGGTACGTCGGGCGCGACCTGCCCGGTGCCGTGTGTGTGGTGAAGTCCGACAAGGGCCTGCCAACAGACGGCGGTGTCGACTCGCTAAGTGACGAAGACCTAGCTGTTCGAATCGCAGACCTGCGCCGTGCAGCTGCCTCCGGTGGCCTTCCGTTATCTGAGCATGGGCAGTGGTCGTTGGCGGGAGCGCAGGCCAAACTTGCGCTCAGTTATTCGCAAGGGCAATGGGGTATTCCGTTTGGGTCGGTGCCGACAACCCACATCGTCAAGCCAGCTATCCCCGGCTTCGAGCGGTTCGACGCATTCGAGGTCATCGCTCTTCGCGCGGCACGCCGGCTCGGATTGAGTACCGCGCACGCATGGTTGCAGCCGCTCACTGACGGCACACACGCCGCCGTGGTGGTCCGCTACGACCGTGTAATTGCGCAAGACGGCAGGGTTCAACGCATTCACCAGGAAGACCTATGTCAGGCACTCGAGTATCCGGCTTGGCAAAAATATGAACGTGATGGTGGGCCAGGCATCACGCAAATCTCAGCCCTGCTTCAGCGACTGCCAATTACGTTTCGCGAAACTTCGGCTCGGCGCCTTTTCGACGCATTGGCATTTAATTATGCAATCGCTGGCACAGACGGGCACGCGCGAAACTTCTCGCTGCTCCTTTCAGGACCGGATGCAACCCTTGCCCCGCTCTACGACCTCAACAGCGCCTTGCCCTACACCCGGCCTTGGGGTAAACGATTCGATTCTGTGCGCAAATTGCATTCGTCGTTCATTCTGGGATCGACTGATGCTTTCACCCGCCTGACAGCATTGGACTGGAAAGCAGTAGCGGGCCAGCTTTCCATCCCAGACGTCGAGGCAATTGAGCGAGTGTCATTGCTACTCGCACAGGCACCTGATGCCTTCGCCCGAAGCGCCGAGGAAGTGGGCAAAGAGTCTGGGCTCGAGCTGGATTTCAACTGGCCGGCATCTCTCGCGGACTACCTCAAAGCACTCCAATTCATCATCAATCAATAATGAACTTCCCGTTGCAGCTATCCAACGTTCACGTCAACAAAGTCCGGGTGGAGGTGACCTTGCACGAGCGAGAACGCGCCCAAATCCAAAGGAGTGCCAACAAAATAGCGGCTCAGTCGGTCAGCCAGACTCAGCCAAGCAACTCTCGATAGGGCAGCGGCGCGAACTTCACGCCGAATGAACGTGCTGTCAATTGAAGTAATCAGTCGCAGATCGACAAAATAGTCCGCAGGGCTGCCGGGTTTCCAATTCGGCACCCACAGTGTGTGTCCCAGAGTTCCCGAACGCACCAGCGAGTGATCAACGCCGGCATGCCGGTCCAGCGGAAACAACGGTGCGACCAATCGATACGGGTGAGTCGCTCCCTTTTCGCCTTCGGAATATTCACACGGCTGTGGCAGGATCATCGCGTACCCCTGACCGCGGACAAGCACGTTGGCCGTGAGCTCACCAAGCGCCGGATAAACCGGGTCGTCAGGGACCGCTTCCCCGGCCAAAATGGCTTTGAGTGCAACAGGATGCCTCCACCAGGCCCCGAATCCCCCGCGAAAAATGTCACCTTGAAATATTGGGCGGTCCTTTGTGAGTTGGGCGAAGTAACGCCCCGGTTTAGGGTAGAAGCTGTTAGTCACCAACGGTCAGTTCTGATTTCGCGGCGTAAAGGCAAGTCAACTTGCTCTGGGACATGTCCAGATCCCAATGGTCTTTCAGAAGCGACCGGTTTAATTCGACTCCAGATTCTTGGACTTCCTGAAGGATTTGCGCAGCAGCTCGCATCTGTGGAGCGAAATGCCGGTGGTATACCTCAGAAAAGCCCAAGCCCGTGAGCGACTCAACCAGCCGAGCATCAGCGATCTCATCGGGCAACATGGATACGCCTTTTGTTTGTGCGGTCCGACCCTTCGCGATGGTTGTCATTCGAGTGGCTCCTTAATTAACAGTAATGGAAATTGTATGCAACGGTTGCATACCAAAGTACACTTGATTAGTTGTTGTGGCAAATCTGCGCTACCCAGTTAAGGATCGGCCCTGGCTCAAAATCTCGCAACTGGCTATCCACAGGCTGCATGCAGTCCAAAAGTGATACGTGTATGACTATAAATACACGTTAGGGCTCTCCACTTAACCGGACTGGTGCTGGTGAGAGCGTCGCCAAGGGTAGTCCGCGCGCAATACCTTCAACTTTGGGTTTTTTCAGGCTGGGAGGTAGCAGGACGAGGGTGAGGGGTCCGCGGGGTGGTGGCCGCAGGGTGTGGTCGGCGCGTTTGCGTGGGTAGGTGTGGCTGCGTTTGGCTTGGCGGGGATTGGACCGGCCAAGCCGGCCGGGCCGCGTACCGCATCGAGGGCGGCGATGAAGGACTGATGCGCGGTCTGGGTGACGACATCGGTGGCCGCGCGAGGCGTGACTACGGCTTGTATGGCGTGACAGTCACGGTTACGGACTGGACGACGGTGGCACCGTCGGTCACGGTCACGGTTGCCGTGCCGGGTGATGCGCCCCGGATGGCGGGTACGGCTGATGTCGCCTTGGGCTCCACCTGCACGACGCTCGGGTCTGATGATGTGGCCACGTAGACATGCCCTTTGTTCGCGTACTCGTAGTTGGCGAAGACAGCCTGCTGTCCCACGACAAGGGGCACAGTCGTTGCGTTGGAGTCAACCATCGTCGGAGCCCATCCAGCCGGGTCGGCGTCAGAAGTCGGGTCGGCGTCGAACAACTTGGCATGGTACGCGGTTGCGGCGGCATCCACAGTGGTTCGGGCCCAGTTGCCGCCCGCCGTTGCTTTCGCTTTCGGCACGAGGATGCTGGTATTGACGACAATGTTGCCGACCTGACGGTACGCGTTCAGGGAGGTGTACATCTTGCCGTCGTATTCCTTGTAGGTGTATCCGGTCGAGTAGCCGAGGTTGCCGTACAGGGCGTCCGTCTGGTCGCCTCCTTGGTCAATAGCCACCAGCGGGACGCCGACGTCGTCGGCCATCTTCGCGGCGTTGGGGCAGTTCATCTTCGCCAGTATCCGGCCAGCCTCCTTCGCCTTGGCGGGAGTGGCATACGAATAGATGAACGTACCCGCGGTTGAGTTGTACCGGTTCAGTACATACATCTTCATGTACTGAACCGACGCCTTCGGCAACGTCTTCATGTTGCCGTTCGCAGTCCAGCACACCTGCGGCACCCCCGACTTGAACGTAAAGAACGGGTTGGCCTTCGCAGCGCCGAAACCCGTCGGGGCGAGCGACGTATCCGACAGGATTATCCGCGCTTCACCCTTCGTGAGCGGGTCATAACCGGGAGCGGCTGCGGCTGGCCCGGCAGTTGCGACCGCCAAGACGGCGACGGCGGCGATTGCACTAGAGGACTTCATTCTGGCCTTCCTTCTCGTGTTCTGCGCCAAGGGCCTACCCCCTCGTGCCGCTACCAAACGTGTTGGACCTGTGCTGTTAGTCACACCCTAACGTCAGAGTCAATACCAGACCATCGGCGTTGTGGGCGCCGTCGGGGTCGAGGTCGACCGGGCACCCGCCCAGCATCGAACGCCCCCGCGCGGACCACCCTTGGCGACACTCACACCAGCGCAACTCCGGTTAAGTGGAGAGCCCTAATACACGTAATACATGTTACGGCGAACTTGAGGTGCGTGGCATGACTGCTATTTCGGTGCGAGTCCCAGACTCCCTTGCCAAACGCTTGGAAATACTTGCAGCTGAGACCGGGCGTTCAAAAACCTTCTACATCCTTGAGCCCTCAAATGAACATATTGATGATCTTGAGGATACGTATATTGCCCAGAAACGATCCTCTAACTTCCATAAACGTACCACTTCTGGTACGTTATATTCATGACTGCCATCACAGCAAGTGAAGCTCGCCGCAATCTTTTTGGTCTCATTGAGCAGGTCAACGAGGATTGCGACGCGATTGAGATCTTGTCCAAGCGAGGAGATGCGGTACTCATCTCCGCAAGCGAATACCGATCCCTTCAGGAAACCGCTCACTTATTGCGTGTCCCAGCAAATGCTAAACGACTAGCGGAATCACTGGAGTCTCTTGCCGCTGGCCGAGGCACCGAGCATGAACTCATATGGCACAACTGATTTTCTCCGATCAAGCCTGGGATGACTACCTGTGGTGGCAGCGCGAGGATCGAGCGGTTCTCAAAAGGATTAACCGGTTAATCGAAGAAACAAGCCGAAGTCCATTCGAGGGAATTGGAAAACCAGAAGCATTACGTTTCACGCTCACTGGAACCTGGTCGAGACGAATCACTGAAGAACACCGAATGGTTTACCTATCTAGAGGCGACTCCCTTGAAATTGTCGCACTTCGCTATCACTACAAATAGATGAATCGCTTAAGCACAAAATTGACTAACGAACAGGCATTCACATCGCCCAGCAGCGTTCGGTGAATTTTCACAGCGGCGAGCACGGTCGGCAGTGACTGAGCAATTCACTAGTGCCTCGGGACTCTCGCGGCTTGGCACTAGGCTGAACACGTGTCTTCCCTCGATAGTCAGGCTTCCGCAAGTCGTAATGGCCTGCACGCTTTCCTTGCTGGGCTCCCTGGCGTTGATCAGGTGGGTGCTGAGGCTAGGGCTGCAGCATTGGGCGCAAGGTCAATCAAAAAAGAATCCAAGATTTGGGCAATTGACACGGCAATTTCCATGGTGGATCTGACCACGTTGGAAGGCGCGGATACCCCCGGGAAGGTTAAGGCAATGTCCGCAAAGGCCCTGCACCCCGACCCCACCGATCCCACGACCCCGAGCGTTGCAGCGGTGTGTGTGTACGGCGATCTCGTCTACGTCGCACGAGAAGTCGTTGGGGACCGAATCCATGTTGCTGCAGTTACTACGGCATTCCCCAGCGGTCGTGCCTCAATTAACGTCAAACTCGCCGACACCAAGGAAGCGGTGGATGCCGGCGCGGACGAAATTGACATGGTGATTGATCGTGGGGCTTTTCTCACCGGAAATTACAGCAAAGTCTTTGAAGAGATCGTGGCCGTGAAGGAAGTGTGCGGTGATGCCCACCTCAAGGTGATCCTGGAAACGGGTGAACTAAAAACTTTGGACAACGTTCGCAAAGCAAGTTGGCTCGCCATGAAAGCCGGGGCCGACTTCATTAAAACCAGCACGGGCAAGGTAGCTCCGGCAGCGACACTTCCTGTGACTCTTGTAATGCTGGAAGCGGTTCGCGACTACTACCAAGAAACCAATATTCAAATTGGCGTTAAAGCAGCCGGCGGAATCAAAACCAGCAAGGACGCTATCAAATACTTGGTAATGGTGAACGAAACAGTTGGGGATGCCTGGCTCACCCCGGACCTTTTCCGGTTCGGCGCCTCAACATTGCTCAACGACCTACTTCTGCAACGACAAAAAATGCTCACCGGCCATTACTCCGGCCCCGACTACGTCACAATCGACTAGAGCGAGAGAAGACACCCATGACTTTCCAATACGCTCCGGCCCCGGAGTCCACCTCAATAGTCAACATCAAAAGTTCCTACGACCTGTTCATTAATGGTGAATTCACACCGGGTCACGGCACTGCGTTTAAAACAATTAATCCGGCAACCGAGGAAGTGCTCGCCGAAATCGCGCAAGCCAACCAAGAAGATGTCGACGCCGCAGTTCTAGCAGCGCGCAGAGCCTACGACAAAACCTGGTCAAAAATGTCTGGTCGCGATCGCGGCAAGTATCTCTTCCGCATTGCCCGTCTGATTCAAGAACGCGCGCGTGAATTTGCGGTGCTCGAGACGATCGATAACGGCAAGCCCATCAAAGAAAGCCGCGATGTTGACATTCCCATCGCCGCAGCGCATTTTTTCTACCACGCCGGTTGGGCCGACAAACTGGAATTTGCTGGATTCGGAAGTAACCCCCAATCCCTTGGCGTTGCCGTCCAGATCATTCCCTGGAACTTCCCACTACTCATGCTTGCCTGGAAAATCGCGCCAGCCCTCGCAACAGGAAATACCGTTGTTCTCAAACCAGCCGAGACCACTCCCCTGACCGCACTCCTTTTCGCGGAGATCTGCCAGCAGGCTGACCTACCCCCGGGTGTGGTCAACATTCTTACCGGCCCAGGTGATACCGGGCGCATACTCGTTGGGCACCCTGGCGTCAACAAGATTGCCTTCACCGGCAGCACGGCCGTGGGTCAAGCAATTGCGCGACAAATCGCGGGGACGAACAAGCGCTTAACCCTCGAATTAGGTGGCAAGGCGGCAAATATCGTTTTCGATGACGCCCCAATCGATCAAGCAGTCGAAGGAATCGTTAACGGTATCTACTTCAATCAAGGGCATGTCTGCTGCGCTGGAAGCCGACTCCTCCTGCAAGAAAGCATTGCCGAACAAACAATTGAATCCCTCAAACGACGACTGCAAACCCTGCGCCTTGGTGACCCACTGGATAAAAACACCGATATTGGCGCGATCAATTCACGGGAACAACTCAATCGGATCACGGAGCTTACCCAGAGTGGTGACGAGGAAGGCGCGCAGCGTTGGAGCCCGGACTGCGTGATCCCCGAGAAGGGTTTCTGGTTCGCGCCAACAGTGTTCACCAACGTCACCCAGGCCCACCGGATTGCTCGGGAGGAAATCTTTGGACCAGTTCTCAGTGTGCTTACTTTTAGAACGCCCGATGAAGCAATTGAAAAAGCGAACAACACGCCTTATGGCCTCAGTGCCGGGATTTGGACCGAAAAAGGCAGCCGGATTCTTGCCATGGCGAACAAGGTCCGAGCCGGCGTGGTGTGGGCGAACACGTTCAACAGGTTTGATCCGGCCAGCCCATTTGGTGGCTACAAGGAATCCGGTTTTGGCCGCGAGGGTGGCGTCCAAGGCTTGGGTGCCTACCTCATCAGCGAGGAGAGTTCATGATTGGCAATGACCGGGTTGAAGTTCGCAAAACCCACAAACTCTTTATTGGCGGAACATTCCCGCGCAGTGAATCGGGTCGCACCTACGAGGTGATCAACACCCGCGGCGAGTTCTTGGCCAATGTCGCCAAAGCCAGCCGCAAAGACGCACGTGACGCTGTCATCGCTGCCCGCACGGGTTTCAATTCCTGGTCAAAAGCAACCGCCTACAACCGTGGACAGGTGCTCTACCGGATCGCTGAAGTAATGGAAGGTCGCAAAGACCAATTCGTCAACGACATCCAAGACGCCGAAGGAACCAGCAACAAAAAAGCAACCGCCCAAACGAATCAAGCAATTGACCGTGTGGTCTGGTACGCCGGGTGGGCCGACAAGTACGCCCAAGTACTCGGTAACACCAACCCCGTCTCCGGTCCTTTCTTTAACTTCAGCATTCCCGAACCAACCGGGGTTGTCGCGGCAGTCGCCCCGCCGGATTCATCTTTGCTAGGACTAATCAGTGTGATCGCACCCATTGTTACCAGCGGTAACTCCGTGATCGTAATTGCGAGCACCAATTCCCCCATCCCGGCAATCACGCTCAGTGAATGCCTCGCAACGAGTGACGTTGTGGCCGGCAACATCAACATTCTCACCGGTGACCCAGCAGAGATCATGCCCTCCCTCGCCAGCCACGGTGACGTCAACGCACTCGACCTCACCGGCATAACTGATCCCGAATTGCACAAGGCTCTTGAGATTGAGTCAGCCGGAACCGTCAAGCGAGTACGTAGCGCTCCGGTCAACCCTGATTGGGAAGCAACCCCAAGCCTTGCACGCCTACGTGCTTTCACCGAAGTGAAAACCGTCTGGCACCCAATGGGCATGTAGTTGACACGCACCTATGGATTTTGATCTCCGCATTCGCGAGAATCAAACGTGCGCGGACCTTGCCCAGCCCAAACCGCACCTCACCATCAGAGAAGCAACGAAACAAGTAATCCAAGAACGCGTCAGCGAACTGATCTCCACCAGCAACAGTGAATTTGCCAAAGAACTAATCGCTCATGGCTGCACCACCAAACGCAATGCAATCGCCATGACCTGCGATCTCACCTAACTCAAGATCTCACCAACACAGAACTTGCGAGAAACACGTTTCATCGAGGAAATTGATGCAGGGGAACTAATCGAATCTTGGAACAACGCCTACGGACCCACCCACCCCGATCACATTCCGGGCAACAGGTCAGATCTAATCCGCGATCACCTGCAACCACTTTTGGACCGCACGGAAATGGAAGACAATCACCGATCCTCACTTGCAATAATCGACAACGGAACACCAATCGCCGCAATAATTATTAGTTTGCGTGAAGGAGCTCAGCCGTTCGGTGGCCCGTGGATCTCTGAGATCTGGGTTGACCCCACGCACCAAGGTCAAGGAATCGCAAAATACCTAATAACCCAATCGCAAGAGAAACTGAAAGCAGACAGCTGCACAAGCCTTGGTCTTGCAGTAACCAACGGGAACCAAGCCAAACAACTTTACGAGAACACCCGGTTCACCATTGTCGAAGAATTCTGGACTCTAGCGGTACCTAATTCACAAGTGTGATGATTCCAAGTTGCCTAGCCCACTTGTTCATTTTCTTGTCAAAAGCCAACAAACTTTCCGAGTTCTCAATTGCGGCGTCGAGTACGTAACAGTCAGGTAAGTAAAGTCCCGTCTTTTTTCCAATTTTAGATACTCGGAGAGCACCCTCGCTGCCGCGTGAGTCTGCTATTCCCATTCTCAAAGATGTGGCCACTGCAAGAATGCTTTGCGCCTCTTGCTCGCTTTGCGCGTGCACGAGACACTCGGCGAGTGATACTTCATGTATGAACAGCGATTCGACGGTTCGTTTAGTCTGGATCGCATTGGTGGACTCTGAGTTGTGCGAATCTGACAATTTTAGGAATGCGATGAAAGCACTTGAATCAAGAATCATCGCGTTCCCAAAGCTTCCTCAGATCATCCTTAGTCACGCCCTCTAGGAGACTGCCGTGAACTTTCCTAATTTCTTCGATGGTCTGGTGTAGCTGCAAAGCCTCTTTGAACCGTTTTTCAATGATCGACTCTGCTCCGCGCTGAGCCAAAAGCGAGACTTGAGCTGACTTTGATTCATTGGGCCAAAGTTCACGCCCGACCTCTAAAGCAGCAGCGAGTTCTTCAGTTTCTGTTACTTGAATCCGAGACTTTACAGTAGGCATGATTAAACTGTACCACTTTTTGACTGGGTGGTACACCTCTCAACGTTCCCAAACCTTTCGGGGTTTCTTAATGGTCAGATTCTTGGACATATCTTTGACTTCCTCCCCGCTCTTACGGAGGGGGATTCCCCCAGCCGCTTACGCGGCTGACGCTCGCGCGTGAGCGTTCGGGGTTGTTTCCTGTTTCATGGAAGTCTGCCGCCCATTGCTGGGGGTCACGCGCGGTGACGCTTTCGGTCTTACATCCTCTCCGCAGGCTTTGCCGGACTCTCGTTGGATTAGCGCCAGCCCGGCGGCACGTATGTTCTTCGCGGCGTTGAGATCCCTGTCATGCAGGGTGCCGCAGGTATTACAGACCCACGTGCGGTCGGAAAGTTTCAATTTACTGTTTTTCCCACCACAATCTGGGGTTGAACACAGTTTGCTGGAGGGATACCAACGGTCAATCACAATGAGGCGTTTGCCGTACCACTGCGTTTTGTATTCAATCAGGGTACGGAATTCACCCCACCCAGAGTCACTGATCGCTTTCGCGAGGTGACAGTTACGTTTCATGCCCGCAACGTGCAGGTCCTCGAGGACGACCACGTCGAACCGGTTCACCAGATCGGTAGTGACTTTGTGGAGGAAATCACGCCGGGCGTCCGCGACTTTCACGTGTTGTTTCGCGACACGGGTTTTCGCTTTCACGTAGTTCTTGGACGCTTTTTGTCCTGGTTTGGGTTTACGCCGGGAAGCGACCCGCTGATACCGGGCCAGACGCGCGGCTTTACGCGCGAGAAGTTTCGGATGCTCGATGTGCTGCCCATCGGAGTAAACAGCGAACGTTTTCAACCCCAGATCAACACCGACGGTTGTGTTGGTTTTCGCTAGCGGAACGATCACGTCTTCGGTGAGGATCGAAATGAACCAACGACCGGCCGCGTCCTGGCTCACAGTCACTGACGACGGTTC
>JBDNFH010000091.1:0-7255 GCA_041689915.1 Candidatus Nanopelagicales bacterium
GTGACCTCGTGATCATGGCTGTTGTCAATGACAGCTATCTGATCAAAGTGAGGCCACGGACTTGTCACAGAATACGCACGTCAACTATGTTCAAACGGATTCGGTATCGGATGTGTCGCTCCTGCTCGATTTGGATGGCTTCGCGGTCGACTGGATCGAGTCGGACGCCTTCGATGACCCGGTGGCGGTATCGCGGGTAATCTTGAGCGGCCTGAGCGCCGCCACTGATAAGGGTGACGAACTGGTAATGCAGATCAGGCTGGGGCGCGCAGACGGATGCCGTTGGTAGTTCCGGCGGGTACTCCCAGATCAACTCATCAGGGCTTGTGGTAAACCCTCACAGGTGGGCGGGGAGGGACTCGAACCCCCGACTTCATCCTTGTAAGGGATGCACTCTAACCAACTGAGTTACTCGCCCGGAAGCCGAAAGATTACATGAGGCCGCCACCACGCTTGTCATCGCTCCCGGAAAGCTTTTGTGCGGCGTAGACGGGGATGATTGAGAACAGCACGAGGGCTGCTGCAACCACGTTAACAATTGGCGCCTGGTTTGGCCGGAAGAGGTTTTGGTAGATCCAGATCGGCAGTGTTGTGATTCCGGGGCCGGCGGTAAACGTAGTGACGATGATTTCGTCGAATGAGAGTCCGAAGGCAAGGACCGCACCGGCAATGAGCGCTGAGCGCATCATGGGGAAGGTGACGTGGATGAATGTGGTGAACCCCTTCGCGCCAAGGTCGGCTGATGCTTCCTCGAAGTTTATGCTCATGCGGCGTACTCGCGCAATTGCATTGTTATAAATCACAACCATGCAGAAGGTCGAGTGAGCAACCACGAGGGTCATGAAGGTAAGACCGCCGAGGAAGGAAGTGAACACGTTATTAAGCGCGATACCGGTCACGATCCCTGGTAGCGAAATGGGGAGAATAATGAGAAGTGAAACTGATTCGCGGCCAAAGAACTTGTAGCGACCCAATGCGAAAGCGACGAGGGTTCCCAAGACGAGGGCTACGGCGGTTGCAACAAGGCCTAGGACAACTGAGGTAAGTAGGGCTTCTCGCACGCCCTGGTTGTCAATTGCTTTACCCCACCAGCTGGTAGTGAACCCACTGGGTGGCCATGTCAGTGATGTGCTTTCGCTGAATGAGTTCAGCAGGATTACACCGAGGGGAATGTAGACGAAAGCAAAGGTGATGATCGAGAAAACGATCAAGAAGGTCTTGGTGGGTTTAGAGAGTCTCACGTGACCTACAAGCTCTCAAGTGCGCCGGAGCGGCGAACCGCGAAGAGGTACATCAGGACTATTACTACCGGGATCGTGGACACGGCTGCTGCGAAGGGCAGGTTGGTGACGTAGGTCTGTTGCACCACGTTTCCGAGCATGATCAATTTGCCACCCACGATTTGTGCCGTGATGAAGTCACCGAGGCTCAACGAGAATGTGAAGATGGAACCGGCGACTATTGCAGGGAAAATCATCGGGAAAACGATGCTGCGGAAAGTGCGGAAATTTCGGGCGCCCAGATCTGCACTCGCGCTGACGAGCGAGTCAGGGAGTCGACTCAGCCCCGAGTAAATCGGTAGCACCATGTAGGGCAGCCAAAGGTAGGTCAGTGTGATCACAATTCCAATGAAGCCGTAGCCGGGGCTGCCAAGTCCGAATGGATTCAGGAACCAGGCAATTACCCCGTTGTCAGGTTGAAGCATTGAGCGCCAGGCGTAGACCTTGACCAAGTAGGAGGCCCATAAAGGAGTGAGAATCATGGCGACCATGAGAGCCCGATACTTATTCGGTACCACCTGGGACATAAAAAAAGCGAGGGGAAGCGCGAGAATTAACGAAAACGCAGTAACGAGTAGCGCAATTCCCAGAGTGCGGAAAACAGTTTGGTAGTAGGCAGAGTCAGAGAAGACGGTCTGAAAGTTTTTGAAAGTAAATTTTTGTTCGACAAGTCCAGTGAAGTCATTGACCTGCCAGAAGGCCGTGATGAAAAGAGCGAAGAGGGACCCAAGATAAATCACGATCAACCAAGCCATTGGTGCGCTCAAGATTCCGGCGATACGCAAGCGCGGGTGTCGGTACCAAAAGCCGCTACGGATTTTTGGTTTGATTTGCGAATCCGTTTTCGTCTCGATGGTTTCTGTCGACATAATTGGGGTCCCTCCTCTCTCTAATTAGTTTTGTTATTGGTTGTTATTGCTAAGGCGTTACTAGCTACGCAAGGAAGTCCATGCGGTAGCCCACTCGCTGTAAGGAAGGCACTCAACATCAGTACGTCCATCAAGGCACGCGGTTGTTGGGGTGTTCCAGTAGTAGACGTCGGTCCAGTAATCCGTGTCACCGGCATGGAAGACGTCGCAGTGATCAGCGTTTGCTGTGAGATCACACGCGAGTTTGTTTGCTGGTGCTTCACCGAACCACTCGGCGGCTTCAGCATTGACCTCAGGAGAGACGATCCAGTCCAGCCACTTGTAAGAGCAGTTGAGATTGGGTGTGTCCTTGGCAATCATCCAGGTGTCTGACCAACCCGTTGCGCCCTCTTTTGGCTTGATTGCTTTTACCCGGACATCTACCTGGGGCTCTTCGCTTTGGAGTGCGTTGACGGTTACCTGCCAAGAAGTACTGACAAGCGTGGAGCCATCAATGAATGACGCCATTTGCTTTGCAAAGTCGTTCCAGTACTCACCAACGAGAACTTTTTGCTGTTCGAGCAACGCCATTGCTGCATCAAACTGGGTTTGATCCAATGCGTATGGGTAGGTGATGCCTAACTCAGGCTTTGTTGCCATGAGGTACACCGCAGCATCAGCGATCGCGATGGGGGAGTCGTAGGCGCTGACCTTTCCGGCATACGGCGAATCAGCTTCAAAGACGACACTCCATGAATCTGGCTCCTCTGGCCCTCCAACTTCGGTAGCCCAGTTCCAGGCCAGGACATTTGCGCCTCGTCCGTGAGGAACACCGAATGTGACACCGTCAACGGTATTCCATTGCTGATCCTTCAGGTCCGTGAAAATATCGGTGTAATTAGGGACCAGATCGGTGTTAACCGGCTGAACACTGTCGCCGTAAATCAAGCGCAGTGAGGCGTCACCGGATGCGGAAACAACATCCCAGCCACCGCCCTGCATCAACTTGACCGCTTCGTCAGAGGTACCGAACACCTTTACGTTAGCTTTACAACCGGTTGCTTCGGTGAAAGGTGTAACCCAGTCAACGGCAGGATCGGTTGTGCCATTCTCTGCATAACCGGGCCATGCCAAAATATTGATAGCGCCTTCACCATCACCGATCGGACCTGCAATGGCAGATCCACCAGGTGCACCTGAAGAACTGTCATCAGTGCTGCTGCATGCAGCTAATACGAGAGAGCCTGCAGCCGCAACTGCAGCAATCTTCAGTAGACGTGATGTTTGCATCTACTTCCTCCTTTTGCTTGGAACTTTCTGTGTTAGTACTTGACGCGGTTGCGTCAAGTCATACCGTGAGTACAAAACGTGCCTCTAGTGAAGCGCTTTGGCACTCGCGGAATTCCAGGTGAGTTGAACTTCGCTTCCACGAATCCAACTCTGATGGGTGGCGTGCTCGGTTGAGTTTTGAATTACGACAGAAAGTGATTGATCTTCTGGTAGATCAACCAGGTAGCGCGTACTCATGCCTGCATAAATCACCTCATGAACCTTGCCATTGACGCATTGGTCACCGGAAGCAACTGAGCTGGCAGTTTCAGTCATGGTTATTTTCTCGGGGCGAACGCTCCAAGTGCCTTCTGAGCCGAAAAGCGACTTAGCGAGCCCTCCGGTGATCAGGTTGGAGACGCCAACAAAACCGGCAACAAATGGTGTGGCTGGTTGTTCATAAATATCAATCGGTGTTCCGAGTTGTGCGATATCGCCTTGGTTGAACACCGCGATGCGATCACTCATGGTGAGAGCCTCATCTTGATCATGGGTGACGAAAACAAAAGTGATACCGACACTGCGCTGCAGCTCTTTAAGTTCAATCTGCATTTCCTCACGCAACTTGAGATCGAGGGCTCCAAGTGGTTCGTCGAGGAGCAGCACCTTCGGCCGATTAACCAATGCGCGGGCGAGAGCAACGCGTTGACGTTGACCACCGGAGAGTTGTGAAGGAGCTCGGTCACCGTAACCCGAAAGACGAACGGATTCCAATGCGATCGCGACCAGATCGGCTCGTTCACTTTTGGGAACTTTCTTCACCTTGAGTCCATAGGAAATATTTTCTGCAACGCTCATGTGCGGAAAGAGTGCGTAGTCCTGAAAGACGGTATTCACATTGCGGTCGTAGGGCGGCAGGTCCGTGACGTCGACTCCGTCGAGCTTGATACTGCCGGCAATTGGCCGTTCAAATCCAGCGATCAGGCGCAGCACGGTGGTTTTGCCGGAACCTGAAGGACCGAGCAGAGTGAGGAACTCACCGTCGTAGACATCAAGGGAAACGTTGTTGACAGCAACAACCTCGCCAAATGTTCGTCGCAACCCTCGTAGCTCAATTGCCACTGATTTCTCGTCCACCAATAACTCCTTCACGGGGATGTACAGTAATAGTGCGTCCCACCGAAGGCCAGCCGATTGGATGCAATACTAAAAATCTTTGCCAAATTGTCATCAACTCTGAGAAAGTCAAATATTTCACATGCAATTCGCAAATGGACGAGATCAAGTAGTGCCAGCTTTACTTGTTTTCGTGGCACTGACATTGGGATTTTCCGTCGCAGATCTCACTGACATTCGCTGGCTCGGCGGGCTTGTCATGCTTGGGATTGGCGCATTTGCAGTATTTTCGATGAACCGCGTAGTCGGTGTCCTACGAACGTTGATTGGTGTCGTGGTTGTTGTTGTTGGATTCATTTTGTCACACATGCTTGGTTCGATGCTTGGTTCTTACGGCGCACTATTTCTCGTCGCCACGGTGTGTGCGGTTGTGATTTTACTGCTGACGAGTGAGAGAGTGGCGCTAAAACCCAAAGAGCCGTATTGATTGCGCCACCGGTAGTTCGCCTGCTCAGTGACCATCAAATGCTTACTCACCTCGACCACGTAGAGCCTTCGCTAAGCATCCGGTCAGCCTCACGAAGCTTACGAAAAATTTGATCAGGGGGGGTATCTTGCCGTTTTTTCATGTTGTCCTCCTCGCCCATAAGGGCAATCGTGGACTAACACACACAGTGGATCAGAAATCGGGGGTCAGGTCATGTTGCAACCACCGGTTGAATTCGCACAATACACGTCGATTCGCTACACCGATCGGCTCATCGAGACCGAGCACTATCGTGTTCACAACGAACCCGCACAGCAATCACTCGCGGACCAACCAGCCCTCCGCCAACCCCGGGGCGCACCAGCGAGGGTCTCCGGAGCCAGGTGCACGTAGCCTGCCGTGGTCTGCGGTGATCGCGTCCATACCGTGCAGCATTGCGGAATGGGTAACCTCGGCGAACTTGTGACTCGTCTACGGGGCCGTGCGTAAGCCATAGGCGCGGCATGGGAGGGGACTTAGGTCCCGCGAGTTGGGGCACTTTGGCGGGTCATCTGTCTTACTGGAGGCGCTTAGGGTTCAACTAGGTGGCGGATCGTCATCGAAACGCGAGGGGCAGAGTTGCTGGCGTTTAGTGGAGGGACATCGGATGCGTCGTCGAAGTTTTGATCGGATCCTGTCGTTCACCGGCCTGGTAGTTGCGATTGTGCTCGCCGTTGCCGGTGTATTAATGATCTGGGGCGGCACCGTCGCCCAGAACACCGTGACCGACGAACTCACGGGCCAGAAGGTTTCCTTCAGCACCGATGCTGCCAGCCTGCCGTCGGGGTTCGAGCAGTACGCCGGCGTCGCCGTCACTAACGGTGAACTGGCCAAGGCCTACTCCGACCTAATTAGCGTGCACGTTGCCAATATCGCCGGTGGCAAGACCTACTCAGAGGTCAGCGAAGAATGGATCGCTGGTGGCAGTACCGACGACGTGCTTGCCGGCCAGCGTCAGACGTTGTTCATGGGTGAGACCCTGCGCGGACTCCTGCTTAACGCGTATGCGTTCTGGACCTTTGGAACGATCAGCCTGATTGCTGCCTGGGTCATGTTCGGAGCTGCGGCTGTGCTGCTCATCCTGACGATCCTGGGCCTCATGCACCTGAGCAGGACTGTGGAGTCCGAGGCGATCTTCGAGCCGAAGCACTGATCGTTCGACCACGTGCGCGGGTAGGCGACCGGTTGCCTTGTACGTCGTAAGCAGCGAGCAGCCCAACCAGGATCTGGCCCCGGATGAGGATCTTCCCGAGCAAATGCGGATTCGCCGCGCGAAGCACGATCGGCTGGGCAAGGCCGGGCTCGACCCATATCCTGTGCAGGGTTCCCACCACCGCCACGATAGCGGCCGTCCGTGGGGGCCGCTTTCCGGTCACAATCGCGTGTCGGAGGTGCACGGCGCAATAACTCGAAGTAACCCAGCAACTCGAAGTAACCCAGCGCCAGTTGGCTCTGCCAGGAATAGAAATTGACATGTGGGGGAGGGAGCCGGTGTTGAAGAAGCCTCGGTCGTGGAATGAGATCAGGAATGCTTCGATTGAGTTTGTGTGCCGGTTTCAGGATGAGACGGATGAGAACGCTGAGGCGCAGTCGTTTTGGACCGAGTTTTTGGGCATGGTTGGGATTGACCGTAAGCGAGTGAACGCGATTTTTGGGGACCGCGCCCACAGATCCGATACGGGTGGGGGTGGCCGTATTCACGGAATTTCCTCCGCCTTTTAACGACTCTTCGGATTTCTGTGGGGTGTGATGGTCGCTAGTAGTGACCGGTTGGGTTTGCCGGCGTAGAGAAGCGCCCTCACCCGGCACCTGTAATGAGACTTAGTTCAGTCCTACCGTATCCGTCAGGTTCGTATCCGTCAGGTTCGTATCCGTCAGGTTCGCACCCGTCAGGTTCGCCTCAGGCAGGTAGGCATCCGTCATATTCGCACCCGTCAGGTTCGCACGCGGCAGGTTCGCACCCGTTAGATATGCACCCGTTAGATTCGCACCCGTCAGGTTCGCCTCAGGCAGATAGGCATCCGTTAGATATGCACCCGTTAGATCCGCACCCGCCAGGTTCGCATCCGTTAGATATGCACCTGTTAGATCGGCACCCGCCAGGTTCGCCTCAGACAGATCCGCACCTGTTAGATCCGCACCTGTTAGATCCGCACTCATTAGATCCGCACTCATTAGATCCGCACCTGTTAGATCCGCACTCATTAGATCCGCAC
>JBDNFH010000092.1:0-18388 GCA_041689915.1 Candidatus Nanopelagicales bacterium
AGCAAAACATCAAGGACGCAACGCTTTCGGGTTCCGCAACCCAGTCAACCAACGCCGACGTATACGGTGGTCCTGTACCCGCCAGCACCGGCGGGCCTCAGCCGTGAAAAGCACATTGCCCGGTTAAGTCTGAAGAGCCAGTAAAGGGGACCCTGACAAGATAACCGGTCCGAATTAGGATACACTCATGTTGTGTTAATCGCTGATCACCGGTTATCCGGCGTTGCGGACGGGTCCAATCCAGGCCCGCAGGTTTCTGGGGCGCGGACCCGGGACCTGGTCCGGCAGACGATTGCCGAGGATGGCCCGCTCACCGCTGCCGCACTGGCTTCGCGTTTGGGCTTGACGCCTGGAGCGGTCCGCCGTCACTTAGATCTGCTCGCTGAACAAGGTGCTATCGAGGAGTGTGAGCCGGCGATCGCTGGCGGGTCTGGGCACGGTCGGGGCCGGCCGGCCCGCGCATACATCCTGTCCGAGGCTGGTCATGCCGACCTGGACAGCGACTATGACGGCGTGGCCACATCCGCACTGCGTTTTCTTGCCGAACACGCCGGCACCGACGCGGTGGACGCGTTCGCCCGCGAACGCAATGCCGAACTCGAAGCCCGCTATGTCGGGCAGCTCGCTGCCGCGGGCCAGGACTTGACGGCCCGGGTGGAGTCACTGGCGCAGGCCCTGAGCGCAGACGGTTTCGCTGCCTCCACCGAACCCGTCGGATCGGGCACGCCCATGGCCGGTGTGCTGTTGCGTCAGGGACATTGCCCGGTGCAGCACGTCGCAACCGCGTTCCCGGTGTTCTGTGACGCCGAGGCCGACGCGTTCTCGCGCCTGCTCGGGGTTGAGGTCCAACGCCTGACCACCCTTGCCCATGGCGAGCACGCCTGCACGACGTTCATCCCCACGAGTGCCAGTCCCGCCAAGGCGCTCAATGCAGCCACAGGCACGTCCATCTCTGATGAAGGGTCTACGCAATGAGCAGCACCGTTAAAGAACTCAACCCGACTCTGATGGGGACGACTAGGTCCGATATCGCCTTGGGCGGGGTATTCAGCACTCAGGAGTCGGCCGCGATCCGTGGCGACTTCGCGATCCTGTCGCGCTCTGTGCGTGACGGGAAGCCGTTGGTGTACCTCGACTCCGGGGCGACATCGCACAAGCCGCGCCAGGTGCTCGATGCCGAGCGCGCGTTCTATGAGCGGCACAACTCGGCGGTTCATCGCGGTGCTCATCAGCTGGCCGAGGAAGCCACCGACGCTTTCGAGTCCGCTCGCGAGACGGTGGCCGCTTTCATCGGCGCGCAGGCTGAGGAGGTGGTGTTCACTAAGAACGCCACTGAAGCCCTGAACCTTGTGGCCTATTCCTTCAGCAATGCCGCGGCTGCCGGGGCCATGGACGGGGTCGATCCTGTTATTGCTGCGAGATTCGCTCTCGGGGTGGGCGACGAGATCGTCGTGACCGAGATGGAGCATCACGCCAACCTCCTTCCGTGGCAGGAGCTTGCCCGGCGCAGCGGCGCCACCCTGCGGTGGATCGGGGTCACCGACGATGGACGCCTTGACCTGGCGGACCTGGACACGGTCATCACCGAGCGCACCAAGGTCGTCGCGTTCACCCATGTGTCCAACGTTCTCGGCACGATCAATCCCGTTGCTGCCATTGTAGATCGGGCTCGGGCAGTCGGGGCGCTGACGGTCCTTGACGGTTGCCAGTCGGTGCCGCACCTGGCCGTTGACGTGGTCGATCTCGGTGTTGACTTCCTGGCCTTCAGTGGTCACAAGATGCTCGGACCAATGGGAGTTGGCGTCTTGTGGGGCCGCTATGAGCTCCTGGCGGCCATGCCTCCGTTCCTCACCGGGGGCTCCATGATCGAGGTTGTCCGGATGGAGGGCTCGACCTACGCGGCTCCGCCGCAGCGCTTCGAGGCGGGTGTCCCGATGGCGGCTCAAGCCGTGGGCCTGGCCGCCGCCTGCGACTACCTCACCGCCCTCGGTATGCCGCGGGTTACGGCCCATGAGCACGCCCTCACCGAGGTGCTGCTTGCCGGTCTCGCGCAACGCCCCTGGGTCCGTGTGATCGGACCGGCTGACGGCCAGGACCGTTCTGGCGCAGTCGCATTCGTTATCGACGGGGTCCACCCCCATGATGTCGGCCAGATCCTCGACGATGCCGGGGTCGCCGTCCGGGTGGGTCACCACTGCGCCTGGCCACTGCATCGGCGGATGAACGTGGCCGCGACCACGCGAGCCAGCTTCGCGGCATACAACACACTTGCAGAAGTCGAAGCGTTGTTGACGGCCCTCGACCATGTACCCGCGCTGTTTGGGGTGGCGGTCTGATGAGCCTCTGGCACCGGACACAGACCTGACCACGGACCGGACACCCGGCACGTGTTACGCGTCGCGTCGTTTGACGGTGGCGCTGGCGCCTTTGCCTGTGGACACTGCTCTTCAAGGGCGTTGCTTACCGCCCGGTGCGAGTTCGTTTGGTGCCGTAGGGTGTTCGACAACGAGGAGGTCCCGAGTCCCGTGGAACTTCGGCGGCGGCCCGTTGATCGTCAAGCCACGTTGACCAAACCAAGCAATCTCCCGCTCAATCAGGGCACCACTATGGAAGAGGAACCAGCATGACGCACCCCACCGCAGTACCGGCATTCCCGACCGGAACGATCCTCGGCTATCCGCGGATCGGCCGGCGTCGCGAGCTGAAGAAGTCCGTCGAGTCGTTCTGGGCCGGATCAATCACGGCCGGCGAACTCGAGACGCGTACAGCCGAGCTGCGAGCGACCACTCGTGAGCGCCTCGCCTCGCTAGGCCTGGGTCGCACGGACTCCTCGATCCCAGAGACCTTCAGCTACTACGACCAGGTCCTGGATGCCGCAGTCATCTTCGGCGCCGTTCCCTCGCGTTTCGCGTCCCTGCTCGATCCGAACGGCCACCTCGACCTTGCCGGATACTTCACGGTGGCACGCGGCGAGGGCGACGATGCGCCGCTGGAGATGACCAAGTGGTTCGACTCCAACTACCACTATCTCGTGCCCGAAATCGGACCGGAGACGGTATTTCGCCTCGCCTCCGATCGCGTTGTTGACCAGTTCAAGGAGGCCCAGGCCGCCGGATTCGTCACGCGCCCGGTCATCGTCGGACCGGTCACGTTCCTGCTGCTGAGCAAGGCCACCGATGAGGCGACCGAAGGGTTCCGCCCCTTGAGCCGCGTGAGCGAACTCGTCCCGGCATATAGCGAGCTCCTGGCCCGCTTGGCGGCTGCGGGCGCGCAGTGGGTGCAACTGGACGAGCCGGCCCTGGTCAGCGAAAGCATTGCAGACCGGCGCGAGGACGTGCTCGCGGCGGTCGAGGCCGTGTACGCCGCGCTGGGCGGCGCATCCGAACGTCCGCAGATCTTTGTCGCCGCGCCCTACGGCAGCCTAGATGACGCGCTGCCCGTGCTCGCGGCGTCACCCGTTGAAGCCATCGGGTTCGACCTCGTTCGTGGCGCGGTGCCAACTGGACTCGACGACGCGACCCGAAACGCACTGGCAGCCAAGACTCTCGTCGGCGGCGTGATTGATGGCCACAATATCTGGCGGGGAGACCTCGAGGCCGCGTTAGGCGTACTCACCGAGCTGCGTGCACTCGCGCCCAGGGTTGCCGTCTCGACGTCGACCTCGCTGCTGCACCTGCCCCACGACGTCGACGACGAACCACTGCTGGCCGAGGCCATCACAAGTTGGCTGGCCTTCGCCGACCAAAAGGTTGGGCAGGTCGCGACGCTCGCCACCGGACTGGCCGACGGGCATGAGGCGATCCACGGCGAGCTCAGCGCGGCGACCGCTGCTCTGGCTGGACGCCGGTCGGCGCCGGGCGTGCGCGATGGTGCCGTCCGTGCCCGCGCGGCCGTCCTGACTGCCGCGGACTTTTCCCGAGGTGAGTATGCCGATCGCCTCGCCGCGCAGGGGGCGGCTCTCGACCTCCCCCTGCTGCCCACCACGACGATCGGCTCGTTCCCACAGACCGGCGAGATCCGTCGTGCCCGTGCGGGGCTGTCCGGACAGACCGTGAGCCAGGCGGAGTACGTCGACCTCATGCGGGCCGAGATCAAACGTGCGGTCGACCTTCAGGAGGAGATCGGCCTGGACGTCATCGTGCACGGCGAGCCCGAACGCAACGACATGGTGCAGTACTTTGCCGAGAACCTGGACGGCTTCGCCGTCACCCAGAACGGCTGGGTGCAGTCCTATGGAACCCGATGCACACGTCCGTCGATCCTTTGGGGTGACGTGTCGCGGCCCAAGCCGATCACCACCCACTGGTCGACGTACGCGCAGAGCCTGACCACCAAACCCGTCAAGGGCATGCTCACGGGCCCCGTGACGATCCTGGCCTGGTCGTTCGTGCGCGAAGACCAGCCACTCGGGGAGACAGCGCGCCAGGTTGCGCTCGCGCTGCGCGACGAGATCGCGGATCTCGAGGCCGCCGGAATCCGGATCGTGCAGGTGGATGAGCCCGCCCTGCGCGAGCTGCTGCCGCTCAAGGCCAAAGACCAGGCGGACTACCTCGACTGGTCGGTTGGCTCCTTCCGCCTGGCCACCTCGGGTGTGCGCGACGAGACGCAGATCCATACTCACCTGTGCTATTCGGAGTTCGGCGTCGTCATCGACGCGATCCGCAACCTGGACGCTGACGTCACAAGTATAGAGGCCGCCCGATCCCGCATGGAGGTCATCAAAGACATTCAAGAAAGCGGCTTCGACCACGGCATTGGACCGGGCGTCTACGACATCCACTCACCGCGCGTGCCAAGCATCACCGAAGTCACCGAGCTCCTGGAAACGGCCCTCGCGTCGATCCCCGCACGCCAGCTCTGGGTCAACCCCGACTGCGGTCTGAAGACCCGCGGCTACGCCGAGACCGTCGAGTCGCTACAGAACGTCCTCGCCGCAACGCGCGCCGTGCGCGAAAGGATTCGACTGTCTGCCTAAATGCAATACCACTTAGTTGGGCTCAGTGCTCAGTTTGCTGGGGGGGTCTTGTTACGCGTCGGTTTGGGTGACGATGGGCGTTTTCGGCATACGTGCCTGATCCCGCACGACCGTCGATCAGCTATTACAACACCGCTCTTCTGTTTCAGTCGGTAATGGTGGTGAGCGTAGCTTGTGATTCGGCGCGCTGGACAATGTGTCTGGCCATCGGTGGGAATACGAATACATGAAATGGTGCCACACACCGCCAATACGTGTGGCCGATCAGACTCTTGGGCCAGTAGACAGCGCGTTGGGTGAGCTTGGATCCGCCATTCTCGCCAGCGGTCACCGTAAATTCCAGCCAAGCCCTTCCGGGCATTTTCATTTCCGCACGCAGACGCAGGAGCTGGGGCGCTTGCCTCTCCTCAACCCGCCAGAAATCAACCGTCTCTCCGACCTTTAAAACATTGGGATCGCGTCGACCTCGTCTCAATCCAACGCCACCAACTAGTCGGTCAATAAAGCCGCGAATTTCCCATAGCAATTTTGCTGAGTACCATCCGTTGTCACCGCCAATGCAATCAACCGCAGCCCATAATACTTGTGGGGTCGTGCTTGAATCGACCACCCTTATATCTTCGTAGAGTGTTCCGCCAGCCCAGTCCGGATCACTGGGTATCGGTTGACTGGGAACGCCCGGAGTGCTGGCACTTGACCACCGCGTGGTTACCTGGGCGTCTCGGATCCGGGTCAGTGCCAGTGCGACTGCTTGGTCAAAGGGAAGCAATCCAACAGGTGGATCAGGGATCAATTTTTTTATGTCAGATTCCAGACACACGGCCGGGAATTTCAAGGATTGAACGAGAGGTCGCGCAATGGCGCGTGGTACGGGCGTGACAAGTCCCACCCAATGGCTGGAGAGTTGAGGTGAGAGCAGGTTGATTGGCAGGATTAATCGTCGAGGTAGCCCCGCCACCTTGGCGTAGCGCTGCATCATCGCTTGGTAGGTCAGCACGTCAGGCCCACCGATATCAAAAGCCCGGCTCACCTCAGGTGAAAGGTCCGCAGCTAAGACCAGATAGCGGAGGACATCTCGCACGGCTATTGGCTGAGTTTTTGTCCGAACCCAGCGGGGTGCAATCATGGCTGGGAGTCGCTCGGTGAGGTACCGGAGCATTTCAAATGAAGCGGAACCAGACCCGATAATGACTGCCGCCCGCAACTCAATCGTTGGTACACCGGAGTTGTGCAAGATTCCACCTACGCCCACTCTGGATCGCATATGAGGGGACATTTTGTTCGCGGGTGCATCCGGTGCGAGTCCACCAAGATAAACGATCCTCTTAATGTCGGCATTTGCTGCGCACTGGGCAAAGTTTTCTGCAATGCGACGCTCTTCATGTTCCAGGTCTTTTCCCTGTTGGAGTGAGTGGAGTAGATAGTAGGCGGTGCTCACTCCCTGCATTGCTTCTTCAAGCGACTCGGGATTGCCGGCGTCACCTGCTGCAATTTCGATCTGATCAGCCCAAGGGAAGTCCCTGAGTCGCTCGGGATACCGGGCGAGTGCTCGAACACGCACACCACGTTGAATGAGTTCCGCTACGAGCCGACCGCCGACATACCCTGTCGCTCCGGTCACTAAAAAGATCGGACGGAGATCTTTCGTCGCATCGCGGTTTTCCATGACTCTATTGTGGCGCGTATTCAATCATTGTGCGATTCTCTGATGCTGCTCCTGTGACATGATTGCGAAATGACTTTGAATCGATCGAGTGCAATTGTTGTCCATGTCCTTGCGGCAATCGGGGTCTTGTTCTGGGTGAGCATGTTCATTGCGACCTTGGTCGAGAATGTCGATGCGAACGTGTTTGCGATGTTATTTCTTGCCGTTGTCTTAGGTGGAGCACACGCATTGATTTCCATTTCCACAACCCGTGGCTCAATAGCGAGTGCGTGGCTGACCGTATTTGTGTTCCTTTCAGATTCGCTCCTGGGAATTTTTGTTGATCCAAAGGCATTTCTCCTGGTCGGATTTACGGTGGTGCTCTTTATCGCAGTGATGCTCTCGCGAAGGACCTAAACCACACTTATCGGCCCATGGCTGGTTACTTTTTCAACAAGAATGGTTCAGCGGTAGACCTCGCGTGATGACCATTTCTCACGCCAGGCCGAGGTCTTCCTTGACGTGATCCCAAGGTATGTAGTCGCCTTCTTCGAGTGCGGTCAGTAGTTTTGCTCGATCAAGGGGAAGTCAATATATAAGGGGACTTCGCTCGGCTCGAATCCGATTATCACAACGCGACACAAACCACATATGGGGAACAGTCAAACCCCAGACGAGGGCTAGTCCGATCCATAGAACAGTTCCCGTGATTGCAACTGGACCAAAAAATAGGGTGAGTCCGGCAAGAATCGCAATGAAACCAACCAGGGACGGAATACCGATCTTCGTTACAGCTGCGAATGAGCGCAGGGTGATCGTGCCTGACGTTACTTGGGCCAATCGAGCTGTGTGGCGGGAGGCTGAGTGTGTTTGTTCGTCAGCCCACTACTGCCGGTTATCGAGGTCGATCACCCATGGCGACTGTGAGAAGCATGCCGCTGTCCACGTTTGCCGTGAGCGTGATGGGACCCTGTGGCAATTGCGTGAGCGAATAAGCAGGTAACTGTATTTCTGTATCCGGATCGCTAGTGATCCGCAGATTCAGTTCGCCTTCGAGAACCAGGATCCATCCTTCTAACGGAGGATGTTCGATTTCCATTGATTTCCCTGCCTGCAGTGCAGTCACCGTCTGGCGCAACACGCAGGCCTCACCATCGTGGAGGGAAACCGAACTTCGACCTTCACGATGTGCGCGGGCTGCCACGAGCAGATCTGCGATGTTCTCTTTCATCGAAAAAACTTTTACCATTTAAAATCCTCCTCGGTCACATATCCATTCTAGGCGTTTAATCCTTGTGAACTGCCTGCTTGATGTCATCAATAACTACCTCGGCCTTGTCGACCACATCCTGCACGACGTTCTTCGCGTTGCCAACAATTTGATCGGCTTTACCTTCATTCTTTAGTTTTTCATCCTCTGTGAGGACTCCAACTGCCTCTTTGAGCTTGCCTTTTGTCTGATCGCTGTTCATATTCGGTGCGTCGTCTTGTGGCGCTTGAGGGTTGATTCATCTGGCTGGAACTTTTCTTGACCAAGTGGAGCCAAATTGGTGCAACCACCTCTCGACCAGGTGCATCACCATTGCAAGCAAAAATAACTCTGCCCAAGGTGATCATGGTGCGTCTCCTTCGTGAGTGCGCTCAATTACTTCCATTGAGTCCCTCTAGGAGCGTTTTGTCAAGGCGGAGGAGAAGCCTAAAGAGCAAATCGTGCCCGAGCAGTGTTTAGTCAGCGCCGGTTTTGGTGCCCGTGATTCAGCATAAATTGATTGACTCCACCGAGAACTTCGAAATTAATTAAGTGGAACTAGGAACGAAGGAAAGTGCCGGGTCTCGTCAAGGTCACCCAGCATTGTGTTCCTGGGGTGCGAGTTGTTTGCGTTGGTTCACGCAATTTAACGACTAATCCACTATCCATGCGCACACTTATGAGTGAGTCGTGCCCGTGGAAAAGTGAGTCAATAATGGTTCCGTTGGCGCTCGCGGTTTCATCTATGACGAGTGCTTCTGGGCGCAAGATCAGCGTGCCCTGCTCGCCGGGAGTTAGGTCCTCGGAATTTATTGTGGTTGTTACTCCAAATTCAGTGCGCACGCTTCGATCGGTTTCGAAAATTGCCGGAATTTCATTGATCTCACCGAGAAGTTGGGCGACCTCTCTGGATGTAGGAGAGTTGTACAGCGTATGTGGGGTACCAAAAGCAATTAACTTACCGTTTTGCATGATGGCAAGTTGATCAGCTGTTGCAAGTGCTTCTTCTTGATCGTGGGTGACCATGATCGCGGTGGTGGAAGTCAGGGTAAGAATACTTCGAATGTCCTCGCGCATTTGTGCGCGAAGTGAAGTATCTAAAGCTGTAAATGGTTCGTCGAGCAAAATCAATTTAGGTTTGGGTGCCAACGCCCTGGCCAGAGCGACTCGTTGCTGTTGTCCGCCGCTGAGTTCCTGAGGTCTGGCGTGAGGATATTCCTGCATGCTGATGATGTCAAGGAGTTCGTCGACTCGCTTTTTCCTTTGCGGGTCGCGCTTAATTCCAAAACTTATATTCGCGCTGACGTCGAGGTGAGGGAAGAGCGAACCTTCTTGCGGGACCAGTCCAATATTTCGTTTTTCAGGTGGGACCGGTGATCCTGTACTGGAAACAAACTCTCCGTCGAGAGTGATCGACCCGGCAATGGGTGTGAGAAACCCCGCGATGGTTTTCAGGAGTGTGGACTTACCTGAACCGCTAGGTCCCAAGATCGCCAATAGTTGTTGGTGTGAAAGATCAAAACTGATGTCACTGATCACCGCTTCGCCGCCGTACCCGGCACTGAGACCTTGGATTGAAATCGCACTCACGCGTTCACCATAGTTTCTTTTTTGCCGGTTAGGAAACTACGCGAGAGTGCAAATGATGGAACCGCGGCCAGCAGAATCAGTGCGAGCGCATAGGGCGCTGCCGATCCAAATGCTGCCAGCTCAGTCCGGCTCCATAATTCTGTTGCCAACGTGTCAAACCCGGTCGGCCGAAGCATCAGAGTTGCCGGGAGTTCTTTCATTGCCGTCAACATGACGAGCAACCCTCCAGCGGCAATTCCCGGCAACGAAATCCGTCCACTCGTGTAGAGCCAGGCGTTTAGCGGCCGGTAGCCCAACGTTTGTGCGACCTGCCCTAACGCCGGAGGGACGGCTTCCAGCGCACTGCGGGATGCACCGAGTGATTTAGGGAGGAAGAGTACGGCGTATGCGAAAGCCAATAAAGCGAAACTTTGGTAGAGGAATGGCACCGTATTAATCGAAAGGAAAACAAGGGATAGCCCAATCACTACCCCGGGTAATGCCACACCGGAGTAAGAGAGTGACTCAATTGTGCTGGTACTTCTGTTGCGGAATTTCGATGCAAGAGCAGCAATCGGAAGTGCTAACAGGACCGCGATCACGGCCCCTATCGCCGAAACCCACGCTGTATTTACGACAGCTGTTCCTAACTCATTCCAGTCGAGTGGTCTACGCGTTCCTTCTGCGAGTCTGATGAGCAAGGAGACGATCGGAACAACGAGACTAATCACCGCTATTGCAATGAACCAAAGGGAGCTTAGGGCAGACCAAGTTGGAGTCAGGGTTTTCGGGGCGGTAATTGCGGCAACACCCTTGTCAGCCCGAAATCGCAATGAACGACCACGAGCCTTGCGCTCAAGTGAAATCAGAATCACAGCCAATAACACCAACATACCAGCCAGAACGGCTGCATTGCTTCGATCAAAACTTGCTCGGTAGGAGGTGTAGATCACGCGGGTGAATGCATCGACTCGAAGGAGCGCGACCGCCCCGAAATCTGAGAGCACGTACAGAGCGACGAGTAGTGAACCTGCTGCCGCTGCGGGAATGCTTTGTCGAAATGAAGTTGCAAAGAATGCCGCCGCTGGCTTGTTTCCTAATGATCTTGCGACTTGCTCCAGTCCGATGTCGGCGGATCGAAGTGAGACCAGTAATGGCAAGAGAACGTAGGGGAAACTAACAGCGGTCAAGATCAGTGATGCGGCCCAGAAGCCATTCATGCCAGGAATCAAAGCGACCCACGCGTAAGCCGCAACATAGGAAGGTATGGCAAGTGGAAGCGCGACCGTGGTGAACCAGAATCGGCGAAGTGGCATCTTTGTTCTTGTAAGTAGAAGCGCAGTTGGGTAGCTAATGAGTAGGCAAGCCACAACCACGACGATTGCTAAGCCAACACTTGTCGCAACTGTCTCCCAGGTTCGCAAACGAGTAAGTATTGCGAAAATTTCACTTGCTCCAGCCCCACCAATTCGAATCGCCAAATACACAAGTGGAATTGCCGCGATGCATGCGCAAAGCGCCGCTCCCCAAAAAAGGAGAGACGGCGCCTTAGCGTTGCCATTATTTTGCATTGTTATGTTTAGAGTAAGCCAACATCTTGCAACATGGTGAGAGTGCCTGGCAAATCAGAGAGCTGCGCAAGACTGATATCAGGACCTGCTAGTGAGTCAAGAGCTGGAAGGTCCTCAGCGGATGCAACGCCTGCAACCAATGGGTACTCAAATGTGTTGCTAACAAACCACTCTTGGATGCTAGGCGAGAGCAGCCATTGAACAAACTCGATGGCGGCGGGATTTTCTGCCGCTCCCTTGAGGATTCCTACTCCGGCAACATTGACCAGTGATCCTGGATCTTTTGGAGCCATGAAAGCAACCTGGGCGCGCATATTTTCTTGGCCAACCTCAGCCGCTTTTTCATACCAGTAGTAATGGTTGATCAAACCTAATTGGACTTGTCCACTGTCCACTGCATCGAGAATCAATCCGTTTTTTTCGTACGTTTGAACATCGTTATTTACTAGACCGGTGAGCCACTCTTGTGTGACGTCGTCTCCTTCCGTCACCCGCATAGCGGTAACGAATGATTGGAACGAAGCGTTAGTTGGTGCGATCGCTACTTGACCGCGCCATTTTTCGTCAGTCAGTCCGAATACTGATTGTGGCACCTGATCTGCCGAAACACTCTCGGGGTCGTAGGCGATCACGCGTGCTCGACCGGTAACACCTGTCCAGGTGTCATTAACGGCTCGGTACTGCTCGGGAACAAGGGCGGTCACGCTCTCTGGCAGGGTGCTCAGGAGTTCTTCAACTGCGCCCAAGGCTCCAGCATCTTGGGAGAAGTAAACCTGGGCGGGTGAGCGGTCACCTTCTTCGAGCATTTGTGCGGCCAACTCGGCGCTGTCACCGAATCTGGCGCTGACCTTTATCCCGGTAGAGTTCGTGAACTCCTCAAAGAGTGGTCCAACGAGCTCTTCACTTCGGCCGGAATAGACCACGAGTTCGCCGGGCTCGGCTGATTCGGCACTGGAATTTGAATCACTTGAGCAGGCAGCCAGGATCGGGAGCAGCAGGGCCGCCCCAGCCAAGACTCGGACCATTGAACGTGCGGGTCGAGTGGAACGGGAAATCCGGAATGATCGGCGAATGTGTGACATGACACCCTTTCAGGGGTTAGGTTAGGTAAGGATTACCTAACTACCGTAAGCGATGAACAATATAGGTGGTCATTCGGGGTGGGTATCGTTTTTCGATGACCTGCATATCACCGGCGAAAAACGGTTTTCCACCCAAGATCTGCGTCACCTGCGGACTGCCCTTCCAATGGCGCAAGAGGTGGGCTCGAGATTGGGACCAAGTGAAGTACTGCTCCGAGAAATGCAAACGTCAATGACCCCCTTTGGGCCGATTAGTGTTCCTTCGTGACGCAATTCGCTGAGGTAGTCGTTGTTGGCGCTGGCGCCAGTGGCCTTCGACTGGCTGGCATTTTGAGTCGGGCTGGGATTTCAGTTGTCCTGCTTGAGGCGCGCGATCGAGTTGGTGGACGATTACTCTCAGTCGATTCAGGGATTGATTTGGGTGCAACCTGGTTTTGGCAGAACGAGAGGGACGTCCTTGACGTCATTTCCGAATGCGGATTGGAGTCTTTCCCCCAGTACGCGACCGGCAACATGATGTTTCAAGTTCCTGGAAGCGTTCAGGAACTTGACGGGAATCCACTTAATCAGCAGGCCTGGCGGATTGTTGGTGGAATGCAAAATCTTGCGATTGGGCTTGCTCAGAGTTTGCCCGCTGGATCATTGCAGCTGTCAACAAAAGTGACCGATTTGCGTTGCGACGATGGTGTCACTGTGACAACAGATCGAGGTGTTTGGAAGGCGAAGCACGTTGTGTTGGCATTGCCACCGGCGAGCGCCCTTGCCAATATTCTCTTCACCCCGGGATTGCCTGCAGATGTGGTACATATCGCCAAGAGCACTCCGGTCTGGATGGGGGCCGTGACGAAAGTAGTCGCCATTTACGACTCGCCATTTTGGCGTGCACGCGGATTAGCGGGAAGTGCCATGAGTCATGTTGGTCCACTCCGAGAGATCCATGACGTTAGTGATCAAAGCGGAAGTTTTGGTGCGCTCTTTGGGTTTAGACAGGAACGAATCACCGAAGACGCCGTCACCGCCCAGCTCACCGAGCTTTTTGGCGCACAAGCAAAAACACCTAGATCGGTATTGATCAAAGACTGGAGCAAGTCGGAATTTACTTCGCCACCCGGAGTCTTTCAACTAAATGACTATCAACTCTTTGGGTCACAGGTGCTACGAGATTCCCACTTTGATGGGCGCCTGTATTTTGCGTCAACGGAAACAGCAATTGATTCACCGGGACACGTTCAGGGTGCTTTCTCTGCTGCGCACAGAACTGCGAAATCCATTATTTCGTCATTGAGGTGAGCGTTCAATACGCCAGTAGCCCATTCCGCAGCTAGTCACGCTTCGATTCGGCTCTAGTTGGTTCCGGTGTGATGGGATTCCTGCATGAGATCTTGCCGACCCGTGAGTACTCCACCGGACCTATTTAGTGGAATTTGTTTTGTGACCTGTGATTGCGGTGGCTAACTGCAGGTTGCTATGCAATTCCACGTGAGGCTGCCTGCGTTACGAATGACACTTGATTCCCTCCAAGCTTTCCAGTTCATGAAATATTCGGAGCCTGACTGCTGAATTCGTTAAGCATTCAGGGTGTCCCGACGGTTTGACAAATGGTTACGCAGTTTCTGGCACACTTGGCCAATGATTGGTGATCGTTATATTGACTCAACGCCGTGGCAAAGCATCGCCGGATACTCAAGGGCAAGCCGAATTGGTCAGCATATTGCGGTCAGCGGAACGACTGCAGATCTTGACTCATTCTCAGAGGACAGCATTGGTAGCACATATGAGCAGACACGTAACTGCCTTACTCGCGGCATTGCCGCTGTTATTGAATTGGGTGGGAGCGTCGAAGGAATCTTGCGAACTCGACTGTTCTTAACTCCAGGTGCCGATCCAATTGAGGCATCACGCGCACATGAAGAATTATTGGGAGAAGTGGCACCGGCAAACACGACTCTCTACATTCATTCGCTAATCGGTAGCGAATTACTCGTTGAAGTTGAGATTGAGGCCATAGTTGTTGCGGAAGGCGATTCATGAAGTTTTCACTTCGCGTGAATAATGATCTCGCGCCCGCGCAAATCGTTGACTTAGCCTGCGCTGCTGAGCAAGTTGGATTTGATCAGTTTTGGTTTTCCAACGACCTCTTTCTCAGGTCAGCTCCCTATATCGCTGGAATGGTGAACTCGGCAACAACCCGAATTGAATTCGGCATTGGAATTATGAACCCCTATTCAATTCACCCTTCAGAGCTAGCCATGTTGGCCGCAACCGCGTCCGAAGCGTCGGGCGGAAGATTTCTCCTTGGACTAGGCGCAGGCGCTGACTCGTTTTTATCATGGGCGGGGATCCCCCGTGAAAAGCCATTGGGAACAACTCGATCAGCCCTATTGTCCATCAAGGCTTTGCTTGATGGGGAAAACCCCGGGGACTTCTCAGATCAATGGGCGAGCGAAGGATATTTGCGTTTCCCCGCAGCAGCTCCGATTTATCTAGGCGCAATGAGTCCGAAAATGACGCGGATGATTGGTGAGATCGCCGATGGCGGCTTACCACTTCTCTATCCCCCAGAGCATTTTGCCGCAGTGTTAGAACTTGTGCAAGAAGGTGCTCGTGATGCAGGTCGATCGATGGATGATATCGATCTTCCTGCGTGCTTCTGGGTTTCAGTGGGCTCAGACTTGGAGCTGGCTCGACGGGCCATGGCCGAAAAAATCGCGTATTACGGGGCCGCATTTGCTCCGGCGCTCGTTGAAAAAGTTGGGGTTGATCCAATTGAACTTGCTCGAGTAACTGAGCTCGTTGAAACGGAGGGACTAGATTCCGCGGTCGCACATGTCACGGACGCAATGCTGAGTCTGGGAATGGTTGGCACCCCCGACGAAATTGTGCTGCGATGCAAGGGACTGGTCGCAATGGGAGCAAAACATTTATCTTTTGGCCCGCCCCTTGGCCCTGACCCTCGTGAAGCAATTGACATTCTGGGTAGAAAAGTGTTAACGCATCTGCGTTAATCAGCAACGCAGTAGCGGAAGTACACGCTCTCCTATCAGCCGGACACCTTGTCCGGTATTGATTCCTTGTGGTGTTCCCAATTCCACGCGACTTGCACCAGCATCAATCAAGTTTTGTACTTGTTGTGCAACGTGTTCAGGGGATCCAGAGAATGCGAAAAGGTCAAGAATTTCGTCAGGAATTAGTGCACCAGCCTGGACGTGCTCCCCTCGTTCAACGCCCGCACGAACCTGATTAACAAGTTCGGGATCAAGTGAAATGGTTGGATCAAGATCGGCAACAACTGCGAGATACATTGCTACTTCCTTACGCGCAAGTGCGCGCGCCGCCTCGTGATCCTCGTCGACCACCGTCACCGCTCCGACAACAACGCCTATTTCACTTGGGTCTCTTCCGACACTGCGCGCGCCCTCATCAATGTACCCCCTCATTACGGGGACCATGAGTGGATTCGCCGTCCCACCGATTTTTACTTCATCAGCAACCTGTCCGGCTAAGTGAGCAGTCTGTTTCCCCCAGGTTCCGATGAGAATTGGAATACTAGAGCGCTGTGGCGTGAATTCAAACCCGATCCCTGGTGCCAATCGGTAAATTTCACCCTCCCAACCTGATTGATCACCGGCAAGTAGTCGACGGATTACCTCGAGGGCTTCTCGCAGGACCAGGACAGCACGTTCTTGGGCGATTCCAACTCCACTCAACCAAGTTCCTCGCGCCAACCCCAGGTAACTGCGCCCATTTGATGCAAGATCGAGATATGCAATTTGCCCAGCAATCTCGTGGGGCGCTATGGCAAATGGATTAAGGCAGGCAGGCCCCAAAATAGCCGAGTTGGTCACGCCAGCCATGTCAACTAATGGTGGGATTGGAGGTTGAAACATGAGGTCGCCAAACATCGTGATGCAGTCGATACCCAGTTCGTCAACCATAACCGCGATCTCCTTGTATTGCGCGGGCGAGAGGTTCCCTTGCAGACCGATTCCAATTGAGGTTTTTGTCATGTTAGATCATTAGCGTTGAGTTGAACTAGCTTTGTTCGAACGATCCGCATGATGAGTTGTTCCTCTGGGTCTGGACATGCGACAAGGCTGTCGCTCTCTAACCAATCATTTTCTGGCATCACCCGTTGCTTGGCGGGCAATAAAGGTAGGACGGATGCAATGGCGTACATGCAGAAATGTTTGCCTTCGGGAATGCGAACCTCCGCACTGTTTGTAACCTCAAAGTAGTCTCCGGGTGACATTCCGCAAACCGATCTTCCATTAATCGTTTCGACCTCAATGCGAAGGTTATACAACTCCATCGGCCGACCCGGATCTGAAATTGGTTCGTTCAAATTCATCTTCTGATAATAGGACTCGTGGACCTCCAACATCAAGTAGGCTTCATCGAAATCAATTGGGAGATGAGTGGACGAATTAGTACAACTGCTGGTAAACGGTGTTGTTACCGGGCTGGTATTGGCACTTGGCGCGGCAGGAATTTCAATGGTGTTCGGGGTTCTGCGGCTGGTAAACTTTGCTGCTGGGGACTACCTAACCATTAGTGCTTTTGTTGCTGTAATTGCAAACATTGATTTTGGAATTCCATTTTGGCTAGTGATTCCAATTGCGGCCTTAGCAGGAATAGTTCTTAGCTTGATTCTCGATTTCCTCCTGTGGAGACCTATGCGGAGAAAAAAGGCAGGGACCCTTTCGCTTTTCTTAGCGGCTATCGGCGTGGCGCTTATCCTTCGACAGGGATTACTTTTGTTTACCGGATCGGGCTCTCGCAGTTTCGACGTAGACCTACTCGTTGCATATGACTTTTTGGGTGCTCGAGTCGCACTCGTGCAGATATACGTAGTAGTCATTGGGGTGCTTGCAATCATTTCGTTGCTGGTTGTGATGCTGGGAACTACCATCGGTCGACGAATGCGCGCCTACTCTGACAACTCCGTGCTGGCTTCAGTGTCCGGTATCAACCTGAATCAAGTTGTCATGGCTACCTGGATAATCAGTGGTGCACTCATGGGAGTGACCGGTGTGATGCAAGGCTTATCGCAAGGGGCATTCGAATCCAATATGGGCTGGGCCCTTCTTCTCCCCATATTTGCTGCCGTGGTCCTCGGCTCAATCGGTAACATTCGGGGCGCTCTCGTGGGTGGACTAGTGCTGGGTTTGGTTATGGAGTTATCTACTTGGTCCGTCTTCTTTGGGGGAATACCCGGAACTTGGAAACCAGTGGTTGCTTTCATGACACTCGCCGTTGTACTCCTCTTTAGACCGCAGGGCCTATTTGGCACTCAAACAAGGAGCGTGTAGCCATGGCGGACTTATTGGTTCCCGGCTTCTGGATCTTTGTACTTATCAACGCTGGGATCTACACCATTTTCGCCCTCGGCCTGCAACTTCAATACGGTGTCGCCGGGCTCATGAACTTCGGTGCAGTTGCACTTATGGGCTTATCCGTGTACACGATGGTGATCTCATTCATCACCTGGAATGTAAATTTTTTGATGGCCTGTCTCATGGGGCTGATCGCTGCAGGCTTAGGTGGTGTATTCCTTGGCCTGATGGCCCGGAGGCTGAGAGGTGACTATTTCGCGATTGTGACGATCGCGTTTTCGGAAACATTTCGATATGTAGCCCGGAACGCTTCTAATTTCACCGGTGGCGATCAAGGTTCACTTGCGATTCCGAGTGATTCCGTGACAGCCTCCTACGTCGCCCCGTGGAATGATTTTGTCGCAAGTATTTCAACCCAAATTGAATCACTGACCGGTTTCACTTTGGATCGAGATAGCGTGATGTTGATTGCAGTATGGAGCGTCGCAATTATTTTGCTTATAGTTAGCGCGCGTTTGGAGAAAACACCTTGGGCACAAGTGCTGCGTGCAAGTCGCGAGGGAGACTTGGTACCTCAATCGCTGGGCAAAAATGTTGGTCTCATGCGCACGCAAGTACTGGTCCTTGGGTCAGTCCTTGGTGGGATCGCCGGAATCTTCTTCGCTCTGCAATTCTCATTTATTCAGCCAAATAATTTTGAGCCGCTAGCAACCTTCTTTGCCTGGATGATCATTCTTTTGGGAGGCGCAACACGAGTTGTTGGCGTTCCGGTCGGCGCGATGATATTTGGTTTCATTTTTGCGGGCACTCGTTTCTTCGATTTCCCCCCATTTTCTTGGTTTGATTCCGCAGACAAGGCATATTTGCGCCTCATTATTGTGGGAGCGATTCTGATCGCAATCGTGCTCTGGCGCCCTCAAGGAATTCTTGGGCGTAGAAAGGAGATGATCCTTGAATAATTTCC
>JBDNFH010000093.1:0-36235 GCA_041689915.1 Candidatus Nanopelagicales bacterium
GGCGGAAAATCTAGTCTGATTTGCACTGTTGCTCCTTTTGTGTTTGCTTTTGCGTAATGGTTTGCGGGTCTTCCCTGAAGTGACTGAGATACAGTTTAAGCTGTTATTGCACGCTCAGTCCTGCGTCTGCAAGCATCTCCGAAGTTGCCCCTCGGTCTGTTAACCGCTTCCGCAGCTTCGACCGGGTCGGTGCTGTAAAGTGCACACAACTTGAGTAGCAATCTGCGACGTATACGTGGACACGCTGTCCGTCTCTACGACGTTGGACTGGTCGTGCGACTCCTATAATTTTCATTTTATTCCTTTTGTTTTGGTTGCTTTTGCGTAATGGTTTGCGGGTCTGCGCCCGAGAATAGCGCCTCGGCATACATCTTACAATGCGCGTCAGCAGCATAGAAGATCAGCTTAACCGGGGCTAATAGTGGATGCGATCCCTCGGTCTCGAAAGCAGCCACCCAGTGATTCGATTTAACGCCGAATGCGCCTACGGTGAGTATGGGTACTTTATCGGATAACACCGAGGCACGTTGCAAGTATAGCGGGTCGACTATATCAACCTCCTGCATCGCGTATTTGAGTACTTGTTGCTGTGCTGTATTAGTAACCGTTGCCGCGCAAATATGGTCAAGCAACGGTTCCCAATGCTCACGTTCAACTGCCCACAACACATAGTTCCAATCCGGATTGCCTGTGCCGACCTCAAGTCCTCGAAATAACGGTACTGCGAATCTGTGATGATAAAAGATGACTTCCTGGTTGTACCGCTCCAGGAAGTCACTTAGAACAGCGTCATGGAAGCCACCACACAAGTACAAAATAGCTGGAGTCCAGAATACGAACCTGTCTTGAACCCGGTGTAGGGATTCAGTTCGTTCTGTAAACGACAACTTCACTTTCTTTACTGGAAAGCTACGAAGTTTGTACTGCTTACTTGTAGTGTCTTGTGGTGGTGGCGTGCCATCCATTATCTGTGCTTACCTTACTCTAGAAAACCGAGTTGTGACGCCATCATCATTGCAATGTTAGCATCCTGTTCAGCGTTGCTACCTGGACCACTCCACCCCGATAATATCGCGTTGTATTTCTCTAAATCATCCCCAGTCATACCATCACTTCTGGCCCGGATCACAGTTGACCAGTCAAGGAGCTTGAAATCTTTCGGCATTAAGGCCTCTTCAATGTCCCGGTGATCGCTGTTTCCGTACCAGAGTGAAAGCGGTAGCGGCTTATCCACTCGCGGCAACGAACATTCAATACCAAACATCTTCAGAAACCTCCGAGGATTGAACCCCACAAATATCGCATCGTGTTCGCCTCGGTAGTTCGCCTCGTTGCTCCAAGCCCCCTTAAAGTGCTTGAGCAGGAAGTTCCGAGTTAACTGCGATATTGAAGGTTTATCTCCGAATGGTTGTCGACCGTCATGCTTGAAGGTAACTGCCAGTTCTTTGGCTGGAACGATCAGGTGGACGCTATCAAACGTGCCTGTATAAGGCATATTTGCCGCTTCCACTTTCCAGGCTTCCTCTTTATCCTGGATCTGTTTGGCTATCTTTTCCTTATCTGCTGTTCCAGCTCTGCCTTGGAACTCAGGCATAAGCGTTTTGAGCAGGTTCTCGGGTACTGCTCGGGTTGTGAAACCCACAAAAATCTTGTCTGCCATTTCGGTTTTATCTTTCAAATAAAATAATGTTGTTTCCATCGTGAGAATCCAGTGTTGCTTTGGGTACATGCCCAATCTGGAGATCGCGACCCACGTGGATGTTATAGTACAGTGGCGTCTTCTCGCTGTCTGTGACCCATACGGGACGCAAACAGGACCAGGTTCTGAGTTGTTCCCATTCAGGGCCACTCAAGTCAGTAGGTTCCTTACTGTCCAACGGAACTCCACCGATAAACCCAGCTCCCACTTTTAAGCACCATTCGCGGAACTTTTTGTGTGCCGTACCTGCGGCACGACTCAATCGCGAACCGCCAATAACCCCTTCGGCTGCGTGGCACAGGTTGTCGCACACCAACAAGTCAGGCGGTTCGCTTAGGCTTGACATGATGTCTGTCTGGAAAAGCAACGGCCACGATTTGTTACTCCTGCAGCAGTTTTGCCAGATCTCGCCAGTGACCCGCAACAACTGACGTTGTACCTCTTCTTTCTTAGCGACCTTCATTAAGCGAATCACGTGAAACAACTGCTCCTTATCCCGGGCAGCGAGCACGTTGGTCACCATCAAGTCAATCACATACTGGACGGCAGGACGCCAACCGACCAACGTAAGTGTTCGATCCCGAGGTAGTCGGTCTTCGAGATCCGGATCAAACTTCACTCCAACCGGCAGTCGTCGAGCACGTCGTGCATCTTCCCACTCGTCAGCTTCGCGTTTCTGCTCGCTATCTTCCTCTTTGTTGTGTCTTTCTACGGTCTTCACCATCCACGGATAAACAGTTTCCTGGAACCCGACGTACAGCGCATTTTCGTCGAAGGGCTTTGCTGCTTGAACACCTGCCGCCTGAATCAGGCATTCCTCTAAAAGGTCAACATTTTCTTCACCCTCCAAGCTACTCATTTGCAACTCAAGATCATGCACAGCCATAGCGTAAAGTTGTCGAGACGCAATCATTGTCCCCATACAGTGCCGAACACCTTCGTGGCTGGCAATCAACTCCTGAGCCCTGCCAAAGACTTGATTGCGAACGCTTTCTTCTATCTCTTCAGGCCCAGAAGACTCTTCCTCCGCTTTTGTTTCTTTGTTCTTGACTGCCTGGTGTAAGAGATCGCCGTCAAGGGCTGCTTCTTTAGCCTGCGCGACGATCTCTTCTGCGGATAAGTCGTGGTCCTGTTCGGCCATTTGTCTTCCTTCTAAAAAATAGTTTTTAAGTTTCAGTTGCACGAATGTACTCACTCTGGTTGCTTCGTGAAACCTCAACACGATACTGGAACATCCTCCATGCCTTGAGCCAAGAGCTGTGCTTCCTCCGTGAGACACTCGCAACGTAATAGTGCGTACGGGACTTTACGGCGACGCACAGCGTGAAATACCTTAGTGCGTCCTCCAGACTTTGGATCTTCAGTTGCAGTCACGAAATACTTGTAAAGATAGCCAGGACCACCATCGCACACGTAAGTGCTTTGTCCTGTCTGTATTGCATAACTTTCAGCGTAACGGCGAGCCTTGTTTTTGTTCCCGACGTTGTAGACACACCTTTCCTCTATTCGGATCTTTTCCGCTGAACCGACGTTCTTCGCTGTAACAACGTTGTAAGCTGAGATGGTAACGGACATGATAATCTAGTTCCCCTTGTCATTGGCCATTGTCCCAGCCAGATCGAAGTCGATGGTGAAGACAACATGACCAATCGATAACGCCGGGTAGACAGATTTCTTTTATTTACTATATTCTGGCATTCTGCGATTAGCAGCTTCGTATCTGCCGGAATCAGAATATCTCCAGACTGGTACGGCCGTCGTAATGTGACGAGCTGGCCCACTTTCCACTGTTTAGGCATTGGCGATCCTTTTTCGGCTTTGATTACAGCACACCTGGCTTAAATCGCAACCGACATAGTTGCGTCCGTGCCGCTTGGAAGCCACGCCAGATGAACCTGATCCGCAGAACGGATCGACTACGAGATCACCCGGTAACGAAGAGGCCAGCACTATCCTTTCCATCAGTGGAACTGGAATCTGGTTTGGACTATGGGATTCCCGTTCATGGAACGTGCCACACACCCGACTCGCCAGCCAGGTGTCTCCCGCAGGGTCAAAACCTTCTGGCATCAACTCGGGAAAGATCGCCCACGTATTGTCAGGTAACCGACCACGTGGATCTGCTCGCTTGTCTTTGTACTTGTATTGTCTTGCTGAGACGTGTCTTAAATCAGGGTCGTCCTGATTAAAAGTGTATTTGGTCTTAGTGCAAGTGTAGTACAAGACATGCGTGTGGCTGGGTGTAAAGTTCTTTGCAGTGTTCTGCCCAAAGGTATAATACCAAATGATATGTGACCGCTTGTAGAACCCAAACTCTCCCTTACAAAGAGTATCTACCTCGGATACCAGGCCGTCGCTGATAAACAACCAGAAGCTACCTTGACGGCTCAAAGCCATCTTCACGCAGCCGACCCACTCCCTGGTCCAATCCAGATACTCGTCAACTTTCAGCCGATCGTAATACGCCTCATAATCTTTACCCATGTTGTAAGGTGGGTCTGCGATGACGAGCTGTGCTGATCCCGCTTCAACTTGCTTCGGGACTATTTTCGTGTTTGCACCCTTGTATACTTTGTGTTTGAGAATCTTTTTCTTCTGCATGTTCCTCCGTCACTTTCTTCTTTAATCCGAGTTCTGCAAGCATAGCCAATCGCTGCGCGTGAATATCGTCTTTATTTTGTTTATATTCGATTTGACTCGCAACATATACACTGCTTACATGATGTTCCTCCGCCATTTGCCTTAACTCGGCTTCCGTTCTTTTCCGCCGAAACTCAGTTAACGACGTAGTTAATCCGAGTTCCATAAGCATAGCCAATCGCTGCGAGTGAATACCGTTATTTTGTTTATCTTCGATTTGACTCAAAACACATACACTGCTTACACGGTGTCCGTCCTCTTCGGACATGTGCATATCGCTGTAAGCGCATCCAAATGGAGACACTGCGTGAATGCTGCAACGTCCTTGCTTGTCTAAAAACGAGCAACTTCCGTCAGGCATATTCGCTGGTACAATCGTAGGTACTCTACTAAGCTGCCCGTTGCAGCTCAGTAGCGCACCTTCACTGGCGCGAAAGTTATTCTGTATCCATTCATCCGTAATCTCTATGTCCAAGTACTCAGCAATCAGCTCTATGTCGCCAGGAACCAGACAGCCTGGTATGTGATGGCATGACACTTGGCACAACTTACAAGCACAGTTCGTGCGTTCGCAGGCCTGACGTGGTTGATACTTTGCGTCGCTAAGTTGGTATACTTCTTCTGTTTGTTTCATTTAGCACTTTCACTTTCTCTTCGACGTTTAATTGTCTCTGCTATCAACAGGGCTTCGGCTCGACCGTCATCTCCTTTCCGAAACAGTGGTGCTGATGGAAAGAGTTGTTGAGCCATAAACCGTGAGCCCTCTTTGTTTTGTCCGTTCAAACCCATTCGTCGTTTCCAAACGGATGGTACGATGGCTTCAAACGCAATTCCGTGTGAGTATAAAAATAGAGGCCACATATAATATGCAGCCCCCATAGAGAATCCCGTCAAAGGAGTATCCACATTTCGAGGTTGCATCTTCTCGATGCAGACTAACACTCGATCTTTGTGTTTCTCGATTATCTTAAAATACTCCCACAACACCGTAATATCGTAAACAGTCCGCTTCGGTTTATTCCCCTTCTTAGTCTTCTTGCCTTTAACTTCCTGCAGGCTGGTTGGCATATCCAAAGCAGTATGACGTGAAGACTTAGTAGGATGAATCAACCCGATCGCCCCACTGGCTCCTGGGTCGATTCCAACGTAAATCGTTGAGTTGCCTGTCCCCAGTTCCCCGAAAAACCATTCGAGTTCCTGGAGCTGGTTCCTGTTGTCAGGCTTGCTTATCGTGATTGGTTTACTCGGCGGGCCAGACAACTTTGATTTGTCCGGTCGAGCAGGTCTAACCTTCTTTCGCCCGGCCGAACTGAGTTCCCTCAAGACAGCATCGACGGATTTCCCTGCAGAACGCTTCTGCTTGGCTTTAGGTTTCTGTGCTGCCTTCTTCTTAACCGCAGGCTTACGTTTCCTGTGTTTCGGTCGCAGCTTATCGCCAAAGAAGTTTTCTACGGATTCGGCGTCATCATTCATAGCGATCGTTGTCCTCTGCGTCGCTTCTTATTACCTCGCTCCTTGAGTCTCTCACGCACCTCCGGATCGATTTTAACGTCCACAATAGTTTCGTCCGGATCATCATAATCGCCTCGCTGTACTTGTTCTCGTTTCAACTTGCCTGAAGCGATATCTTCTTCAAACATTCGCTGTAAAGCAGCTCCGTCAGCAAATCCGGATTCACCGCTGTTATTGTGGGTGACTCGACTTCGGTACTCCTCCATTAGTAAATGACAACAGTAGGAATCAAAGCCAGCCGTATGCAGCAAAGTTTGATCCAGGTCGTATTTCTTATCGAGGCCGTAGTGTTGTAAACAATACAACATGTTCCAGCGAATCCCTTTAGCTGGTGTATGTACAACCCGCTTAAAGTAGGTTCGCATCGAGTCATTATCAGTGGGCAGCACTCTCGCTCTCAGCGCGTGGTGTGAAGGATCGTCGCTATCCAGAATCGACGAAGCCTTGTGGATCGCTCCTGTATCGATCAGCTCGTTGTCGTGAAAGCCGAATTTCTTCACAAGAAACCCCGCCACGTTACCCGCAAACATTCGCTCATCTGCGGTATAGCCGTTGTGGGCAACAAACGGAAGTTTACGGCGAGACCAGGTTGCGAAGAGTTTATAGTAAAACTGCAACGCCTTAACTGGGTGAATACCTTCAGCCTTCATTACATCCCAAGTGACACGCCACCGATCGCCCATCTGCAATCGTTGATGTGCGAGGCGGTTGCGTAGCCACCCGTCTGGTATTTCTGGGTGCTGACTCCAGTCGATCACTATGTTAAGCCGGTCAACCACCTGGCGGTTTTCTACCATGCAGTGGCCTATTTCCATTATCAAATCTTTGTCGGCATTTCCGCCTGTGTATTCGGTATCCCAACTTAGATAAGACTCAGGGAAATGGTGCCCGTAGAGCCTAGTAAACTCTGGTTTCCAGTGGTTGATTATCATGCTTTGTGCTCGATTCAATATAGCCTTATTTTCTAACTAGTACGCCCCATCATGGCGTACCAGACACTTGAGATCTTCAGCCGCCAGCGACGAATACGACGAGCCCAGCGGCTCTCCGTAATCAGTGCCGAACTTTGCTTGCCGTAGTCATGCAGTGCCTTCAGGCTCATTGCTGGGCCTTCACCGCCTAACGTGGCTTCTCTCACTCCAGCAAAGTGCATACCCAAGACTACTGTCCCTAGGCATGCCATCACTGCTACCTGTGCACCTGGTTTCAGTTGCATCCAACCGCAACGCTCCAGTGCTTGTGTCATGTCTTCTTCGGGACGCTCAAAGCTGCTCCCGACAAAAATACAAAACGACTCACAGGCTGCTCCGAGATCATACTGGTTAATACCTTCACGTTTGAGGATTGCCGCCAAATCTGGCCACAACTCGTCCTCCAGTCGACCAGCAACCATCTCGGCCACTCGTTGAAAGTTATGTGCCAGATCCCGATTCACGTTGTACAGCCGTGGATCTTCCTTCGACATCCTCGCTTGGATGCTGTTTGCTGATCCGCTCATTATGCTTTAGTTCCTTCGCTAAAGGGTTACGCGCGGTTCGGTTGATGTCTCGGATCTCCTCCTCGACACCTTGGAACCCTCGCTTAAACTCGACAATCGAGGAGCCAAGACTCCTCGCAACTTGTGGTAATCGTTTGCCAAACAACAAGAGCATAACCAATCCAATGATTGCCATTTCGGCTAGCCCCGGGGCGAAAAATGCAAGTATGCTCATACGCGATTAAGTATCCTTTCCAAATGGGCTTCTACCGTGACGCCTTCTGTCTTGAACTCGTCCGGTGTTGTATCGTGTGTCAGGTACAAACTTACTAAAGCTGAAGTATCTGAGTCTTTATGAGCTTTTCGGGGTAACTTGTGTCTAAGCAGAAAAGACTCTAAATCCTCTTCAATCCTGTTGATAAGTCTGGGGATTGCGATTGTATTATACTTTAAGAATACACTCCTAATACACCGATAATGCTTAGGAGGGTAAATAAACGGGGCACTTCCAGGATCGTGTGCCTCGTGTAGGTACTCAGTGCTAAAGTTAGATTGGAATGCTCCGTAGTGCATCAACCTCAGAAGCATATCCTGCCCGTTGAAATCCAAGGGCGCATTAAAGAACCAACGATCCAATCGCTTGGCAATATCTCGTCGCCAGTAGACCGTGCTCGGATGTACGAATCGCATGTAAGCGTGATCTAGCTCCGGACCCCACACCATTACATTGAGGTGAGGTTCCTCCAAAGGATGACCGCAACCATCTTTGATTGCAATCGACAACGCCCTGCCGACATACTCGGTATCTTCTCCTTTCTGTGCGTTTCTGGGAAATCGAAAACCGATGATATCGCCCTCTTTGACCACCAGCATGCGGTCTACTGCCCAACCTACCTCTACGCCTTCTTTCGGTATTGCGACATAAACTGACCCGGTATTGGGATCTTGGGTTTGTGTCCTATTGCCGGGTTTGAACTTCAAAAGTAATTTCGGGTTTTTCATTTGACTCCAATCAGATTTGTGTTTTCTTGGTCAGATAAGTAACGAATCTCTACTTATCTGTAGGCCGCAGCTACAGGTTGAAACGGCACGGGATTAGCTGTATCCGTGAAGCACTGATACTTCACTGTCAACATGCGACCCACATATTTCTCCGGGTTTTCCCAGGCTAATCGTTTCTCTTCGTGGGTGCCCGGAGCCGTCACCTTGAAGCTGTTACCGTCATCAGTAACACACAAGAAAATGGCCATACCCTTGTGCGATCCAGTACCCTCAGTCACTCCGCTAATCTTGAACTCGGCATCCTCGAAGGTTTTTACCTTGAGTAGGCTGTTACTCTTCTTGCCTGCTTCGTAGGGTTTTTCTCCGTGCCGAAGCATACCACCTTCGAAACCTGCAGCAATGAACTTCGACTGATAGTCCATCAGTCTATCTTCGTTAGTGACTTGGTACGTCGATACCGGGTGTATCGGCCCTACGCTGCGGCTCACGTAACGGCGTATTTCCTTTAGTCGATCGCGGTACGGAACCGGCATTAAAACATCGTAAAGGTTAAAGCAAACCCTCTCTGAATCCAGCTGAGCCTTTCTAAGCCAGCCGTTCAACCTGGTTAGCGAAACGCCGTGCGAATACAGCTCACCATCCCAGGTAGCACCGTCAGGCATTAAACCCAGCAATGCCTCCTCGATGTGTGGCAATGTATTTACTAGCAACCCTGTGCGGGTGATGATCGTAACCTTCTTACCACTGCGAATCACATGACTGCGGTTGCCATCCAGCTTAGGTTGTGTGAACGCACTGTGCCAATCAACCTTACTGGCGTAATCATTATATTTGTGCGCCAACATAGGAGCGATCGCCCGCTTCTCTGCCGACTCCTCAACATTCAAGCCGTAATGCTTGCGTTTCTGTTTGTCGATCCACTTACTTTCAGCTTCGCTGTAGGCCTGTGCGTAGGGAGTTGTTTCGTTTTTACGCCCGACGTTCTTGCCTTCTACTTCTCTAACGTATTCCTGCTTTCTACCGTTTTGTTGTCCTTGGGTTGTAATGATAGCAGCACTGCCGTCCGGATTAGCTTCGACACGAATGTCCCACTCTTGTACGGCTCCCGTTGAAGTCTTCTTGTATAGTGTTATGAACTTATGAGCGTTATTACTCATTGTTAGGTTTCCTTCTGGTTATTTTTCTGTGATGCCTCGGTGCGATTTTATCGTAAAAGGCAGCGTACTCTGCTTGGTTGGCTACTTCGATGATTCGCAGCACTCTTTTGCCTACGTGGTCGAAACCCATAAGCTTGTTGTGTGCTTCGTTGCAACATATAAGTGCATTCGATTGGGTAGATTCTGCTCCGATGTAAAACTTAAAGTTAATTCGCTCTTCGTTCCGCTTTAGTGCAGCTAAATCGTCAATGAGATGAAAACATCTGCCACGATAGTTGTAGCCTGGAGCCTGGAAACGTATGTCTTGGTTTTGTGGCCTGTGTTCAGATGACCTGTGGTTAGAGTACTCAACTTCGACCTGCCTGCGTGAAGCTAAGCCTTCAAAGCAAAATCCCTGCTCCATCACTATATTGATTTTTCGCGGTACGAGTTTATTGTTCGGCAGTAAAGTGTTTCTGTTTTTGCTTATGTAGTTCAGTAGACTTCCCAAAGCCAACCACCTTGAGGCGAGTTGTTGCTGCCACTGGTCCGTCTCCGTCACTTTCTGATCCCTGATTGTATGATGGATCAACCTCTCCCCTACAATAGTCTTCCCTTCCCAAATGGCGACCACGGCCACACGCACTTTGAGAGGGGAGATCCATGTCTGTAGTTGAGAGCTTAACTGAATGGTTAAACTCATAACGTCATGCCACCTACGCTAAAACTCCAGTTTGTAGTTAATGTTGAATCGTTTTGAAATGCAGCTCCAGTCATTTAATCTTCCTCGTTTTTGGGGTGAACTATGTTGCACTCAACGCAATCTACGCAGACTGAGTTGAGCTTGTCGGCTGGGTCATGCACAGCCTTAGCGTCGTTGCACTGAGAACAGGGACGAAGCTGATATGTCTTGGAATGTGTTGCCGCCCTACACACGTCCAAACCAAACGGACACTGATGGCATAGCATATCCCTCGACAGTTTTTTGATGCAAAGGTACGGAGCTTCGATGCGGGCTCTGTACTTTTGCTGAACCCTATTCCAGGCACTGGTCCCACTAGAATGCGAAATCTCTTTGAAGTTGGGACCTTCGACGTCACAGCACTCAGGTTCAATAAGCAATAAACATCTGAGCGTGACAAACTCATTCGGATAATGATATTCATAAGGACTCGGTTTGTCTCTGAATACTCTGACGAAACCGAATCCGTTACCTTGTTCGTCGCGATTATGCGCCAAGTAGCGGAACTTATTTCGAGACCACCACTGGACAATCAGGTTAGGGCATGACGTCCCTGCCAAGATTCGGAATGTTATCTCATGCCCAAACTCAAGGCCACGTTTACCTCCACGTTGGAGTCTTACTTTAATGATCTGCGCTGGCACCCACTCAGGGTATCGCTGCACTGACCACGGTGGTACGGCTCTCGTCTGTTTAAGGCGTTTAATGTTACCAGCTAAACGCCAACACGTTTCATCAAGCAGTTGACCCGTTAGTTTCTGGCCAACCAGATTCCGAATGGAATCTCTTAGAGCTTGCTTGTCGGTGCCTTTCGGTAATAAGCCGAATACTTCATCGACAAAATCCCTGAAATCAACTCCAGTCAGACTGCGGTTCTGATAGCGATTAAGTAACAGCTCCGTCATCGAGCGTTTCTTCGCCAGCACCTTCGGAACCTGATGCTGCTGGTTGATGATGTATCGCTTCTTCTGTGTCATCCTCTTCCAGTTCCCTTTCCAGGTCAGCTAATGTTAGATTCGTATCGATATACTCACCTTCCACCCAACGGACCATCCCACCAACATCACTCACCCAGATATGCGTAAAGTTACTGTCGGTATCAATGTATCCGTCAAAATAGTGCCAACCGTCCAAGTGTAAACCCCGAACAACCGGCCTGGCCAACCGCTGTACGTCTTCCAGCTCTTCCCAAGTTCCTCCAGAGTTGAAATAGCGGCAGATCGCTTCCATTGCGAGCCTAACGCGAGCCCGAGTGCCGTGATCTGTGGCTTCAGGCAACTTACATTGCCAAATCTCTTGAGTCGCATTTTGCGGGTCGCCGTCGAAAGCATCTTGCAGATCGCCATCGCCGTACAGCCCCACATGCAGACTGATTTCGAGCTCTCCTTGGTTGCACTCTGTGACTCGATATCCGTCCCGAGGGTCTAATCGGTCAAACGGATTTGTCATTAGCCCACCGGAGGGGTTGGGGTTGATCCGGTAACTTGCGTACTTGGATGGTGTTCCGGGGCTTCTTCGGTTGCTTCTTCTGTCTCGTGTTGGTTGTTTGGATTCATCCCCATAGCGGACTGTACCTGGGCAAGCATCGTTGCCGCGCATCGATTGATTTGGATCAAGGCCTCATACATTTCACCGGCATGGACATTAGCCAGGGGACTTAGTACGTGCGGAATGAACCTGGGATCGATCTTACCTAGATCTGCTCGAACCTCGACAGCATGCACGCCATCTGCAGATGCTTTGTACTGCAAAATGGGCAACCCTTTTGCCCGGTCACCAGCCGCCAGGCCTTCAGTGCTCTGACGCAGCACCTCGGTAAGATGTGTGTAACCGGCCAAGGCCCGTTCCAGCATATCCGCCTCGTCCCGGATTGTCTGGAGCATGTCAGGCATTGTAGTGGGTTCTACCTTGGGTGGCATACCCGGAGGCATATACTCCTGGGTTCCCAGGAGCATGCCAGGCATAAACGTGTTACTCATATTTTATTCCTTCATTTTGAATGCCATTCCGACATAACAGCGGAAAGCATCGTTAGTGTCGTGACACTCGTGACCAAGCACGAGCGTACAACTTTCGACTGGGGTCTGGACACACCGTCTCAGACCATCCAACGCCCTCATACCGAACTGAAGCCCTGTGCCCCAAATGGAAGCAATCGCGCGTTCTTTTGTTCGGTAAGCGAATACAGGCACACGCACGAAGTCTCCCGTGTGTGTGTCGCTCCACTCTAAGTTCTCGACCTCGTCTGCGAGTGGAGACACCGGGACAAACCAGCGTCCCGTGCGAGCTACCTGAGCGGTGAGAAATACTCCGCCATTAACTTTACCTTGTGCAGACTCCGGAAGCGGACGCTCAATCATAAAGACAGGTTGCTGCCTGCTAGTCAAGTAGGGATTGATATCAAGCCATTCCACGTTGAACTGCATTTGTGACACGTTAAGCTCCACGATCGTATCGGTATATCTTCGTTGAAAAGTTGTGAAATGTGTGATCGCCAGATTGACCGTTGTTTATCTGCCAAGGGTAGACCTCCCTCGACCGACCGATACCTCTGCGTCCCTTTCTTCCACCTACGTTCAAGTGAACGACGCCTGGCTGATGCGGCAGCTGCTTTCGCTCACACGACTCACAGTAACAACGGACTCGGTCAAACTTAGTCGGACTTAGACCCTGCTGTCGTAATAATTCACCTAAGATTGAATCTCCACCGTTGTGATGGATCTCCGGGAATGGATAATCCCATTTGGTAATAAACTCCGATCTTGCTGCCCACCATCCCCCAGTTGCGAAACTGAATCGATGATTGGCGTCGACTTTTCGCTGATTGTACCAGGGCTGGGCTTGAATGCCACGCCACTGGTTACCTCGTTGTGTTAGCTGATGAACTGCTCCCAACACAACTGCATTCTGCATTGTCTGCTCGACTTCAGCCCACCAGGTGGTGTTGGCATCTTTGTCTAAGTAAGTGTCGTCGTCGAACCACATCAACAGTCTATCGATCGGCCGTTTCTCGTCATAGAACATTCGTCGCATCAAGGGATACTTACCGACATTGTGTGTCGGTTCATACACATAGCAAGGCACATCCAGGAAGTTATTCCCACACATGTCCATCACCAGATCCTTCGTCGCCTGACCAACCTCATTGAGGCCAATACGCAGGTCAGTAACCTGCCCAGGTTTGTAGGTCTCTAGGACTGATGTCAGTGTCTTCCTTAGTAAATCTGGAAAATCACCGTATGCCATCGTGCAAACTGAAAATCCCACGAATCGCTCCATGACGAAAATACCGTCCCTCAACTTCTGAGGCTGAGAGACGGTATGACATCTTTCGATTAACTCCTCTAATCCGAAATCACTTTAGACCGCTGCGGGTCGCCGTGACGTTTTCTTCTTAGTGGACTTCTTAGTAGTAGCCTTCTTCGTCGTCTTCTTGGCTGCATCAGTAGATGCGTCAGTAGGTTTTGCAGTTTTCTTTCGCGAAGCCGTTCCTCCGCCTTTGGATTTAGAAGCCGCCACAACAACCTTCTTCCCGCCCTTCTGGCTCTTCTTGGCAGGTCGAGTGGCTGAATCTGAGACTTCAGCGTCGTCCTCAGCCGCAGCTTTAGCTGCAGCCGCAGCTTCACGCGATGTAACCACGCTCCTCAGTCGATCGCGAACCGTAGACATACGGTAGATCGTCGTCGCTGTGTCTATCGCCAGGCTTTCGAGCTGTTCTGCCGCTTTCTCAAACTTCTGAAACAACTGCTCATTGATCTCCTCCGGAGCGATTTCTTCCAGTGGCTCAAAGATTGATTCCTCTGAAATACCCAGAAAGTTGTCGAGTTTTTGTGCAGTTGAAAACAACTTTTGAAGTCCAGCCGCAGGGCTGCTAGGCTTCTGAGGCTTTCGTCCGCCGCTACGGGTGTTACTCTGTTCGTATTTTGCACGAATCTCGCTTTCCAGCGAGTTTACAGACAAGCACTCCCGGCGTACCTGGTTGAACAACTTAATTTGGTCCTTCTCTTCTTTTACTCGCAGAATGAGCAAGAAGTGTCCGGTCTCCAGAGGTCGGCCATTTACCATGGGTTCCATAACTTGTTGTTGCACGAACTCGCGTGCAAACTCTTCAGCGAAGTTCCGCAGTGCATACATGGTGGTGGCACCGCCAGGCAAGTTCAAGTAATCCGCCAGCAGATTGACGGCGTTTGAGCCATACTCTGCTTCCTTCTTTATGACCTCACTCAAACGCGAGCCCATGTCATAACGAATCATAACGAGGCCTTTTGCAGCAGTTGCGATCTTCTTGTCGAAGTCTTTGGCCACGCTTTGACACTTAGGTGTCATTTCTTCCAGAAGCGCAAGTCGCTTCTTTTCATACGGAGTCATCGCAGTGTTCTTTGCCATTTCGGCATTCTCCTTCAGGTTGAGACATAAAAGGTAGTTGACAAGCATAGAATCTTATCAACTACCCGTGTTTAGTTCTATCGGTTAGACGTTCCAAAAACCACTTTTGGAATCAAAAGGATACATCTTCTGGTTTCCAGTGTTTAACTCTACGAATCTGGTCCAGCAAACTTTGGTAGCTTTGAACCACCAGGTTCATCGGCTTCTTGCCTCCGCCCAAGTAATAATGACACCCGGACTTCTGGCTCACAAAATCATAAACATCGCCATTATGCACAACAAGGCCCTGCGGAAACCCCTTGCGGGGAAACACAAGTCCCACAGGACGTAACTTAGTGCCTGATCCTCGCTTGTTAAATATCTCTTCGTAAGGCGGAATAAATGGCAATGCAAGGAAACTCTTGAACCATCGCGGGTGGACTGCTTTCAAATTCTGGTGCAGTGGAGGTGCATCCACTTTTGCAGTCTCATCCAGTTCTTTACTACCTGTCTTCTGTACCTCCACTGTACTTAACCTGTCGGTAGACAGGATCATCGGGAAGCTCGGGAAAAACTCATCAAACAACTCGAAAGTCAAATAGGCCTCTTCGGGACGATCCGACACTTTTCGAGACATCTGACTATTGTATTTCGCTAATCCAAGTCTCGTCAAAGTGTAGCGAACCCTGGCATGTTCCCAGCGGCGGTCCATTTCAGCTTGGATCGCATCAGGTGACTGTGACTTCAGTACCGCAAACGGATTCGTCTTATCGGGTTCTATGCTCATACTAAACCTTTCTTCAGTACATCGAGCATATCCAGATAATCTCCATCCATCACTGCTCTACGTTTAATAGACAAGGCCGTACGAATGCGATTGCACACATCCTCGTTATTCCGAATCATTGCTCCGACCTCTTGAAACGACAAGTAATCATCCTTACCCATACCAACAGCACGACAACGAGCCAAGCAATCCATGTCAGCAGCCGGGGATCGTGTATCCAGATCGAAGCCGACCTCTTTCAGCCGCTGCTTGGACTTGGGTGAGATGTCGTCAAGGAAGTTGATAGTGGACCAGTCCCAATCCCACACAGTCTTCTGTCTGTAGACTGGGCCGTAAGCGTCTTCCCCGTGCTGTTCGTCCCACCAAAGCATTCGCGTCTTAATCTTCCGTCCGGTCTGTCCGAACGAGTTCTTCTCACAAGTAATACGAATCCCGATACCGTCGAAATGCGCCGTATCGATTTTCTGTTTCCAGCAGGAAGTTTCAAGCTCAAACGATTCCTGAAAACTTGCAAAATCACCGCCAGCCTTTCTGCGTACACTCTCGCCCGTCTCTGCACTAATGGCGGTCTTCAAATGATTGATCAGTACTAAGCTGAACGGCCAGTTATCAAACTCGTGTGCGATCGCCCGCAGGTATTGGGTAATCATTAACGCTTCAATAGGGAACGCTCGACCTGCCGCGCCGGATTTGCTGATCTTGTCGTTCTGTTCCTCAGCTGACTTACCCATGATGGAGTCAACTGCAAAACAGACCGGGATCGTCCGTCCTGGTCCAGGGTTTTCTACCGTACCAATCATGGCCTTTTTCTGCTCTTTTAAGTAGAACGTCAGGTACCGTTGCCAATCGTCTAAGGATTTACAGCGGTTCAAGATAATAGGAACTTCGCCATCTTCATAGCCCATGATAGACTGACAAAGATCCGGGCTGAACTTAGTCTCGGCCTCATTGAGAATAGAGCCGCCGTTACACTTATCAAACCATCTAAATATCTCGTAAAGCAGTGCCGATTTACAGGTTCGCCACTTGCCTACCAGCATTACAATCACTGACAGCGGGAATACGTCCTGCTGGATCAGCCATTCCAGCGCTAGCGATGGCATGGGAATACCAACCACAAGCTGATTTGTATCAGAACCAGCTAACACGGCTCCGTGTCCAAACTTCTTCCGGGCAATTTCAGCTAAACTCAAGAAATACTTATCCCGTTGCTTGCCGCGGTTACTACCTTTCCAGCTCTCCAACGAGAGCTTAGCTTTGTTTGAGAGTCTGCCTCTTTCGACCTTATCTCCTTTACTTTTGCGATGGTCGGCTTCTCTTGCATCCAGGTTGACAACTTTTCGTCGTTTGGGACTTGCAACCGACTGATCTTGCTCCGGGTCGGACTCCGGCTTAGTCTTAGGTGCTTTACGTGCCTTCTCTGTCTTCTTTGCTTTAACTGGAAGCAAATCTTCACCGTTATCCTCGTCGTCTTCGGTTTCGAATGACGTAGACTCCGACATCCGGGGTTTGATCCCCCTAGTTCGTTTTTTATCCATTAGCTTTCCTTTGGCCGCGAAATGGGGCCGCAACCCAATCGAGTTGCGGCCCCTACATTTAACTGAACCGCTCGAACTATGACCGCTCAGTCGGCTTCTTCTTAGAGGACTTCTTAATTCCCCCTGTGGCTTTTGCCGCAGGAATCGCACTTTTCTTTCTCGAAGCCGTTCCGCCTTTGGATGCCGCGGGAACCGATTTCTTCGTTAGAACTTGCTTCTCAGTGGCAGCCTTAACTGGAACTTTCTTCTTAGTAGCGGCCTTAACCGGAACCTGCTTCTTAGCGGCGGCCTTAACTGGAGCTTTCTTCTTAGCAGCGGCCTTAACTTTAGCCTTGGCTGAAACAGTTCCAGACGAGGCACCTTTCGCTAGCGGAGATTGCTTAGTGGAAGTCCGTTTCTTAGCCCGTCCGGTAGCCTTGTCCATGGAAGTCTTCATCGCAGCTTCCTGCTCGTCAGCCTCCTCGTCCGGATCGAACTCGTCACTTTCTTCCTCGTCCTCCTCGGAATCGGATTCCTCTTCTTCGTCAAAGTAATTTTCTTCGTCAGATTCCTCCTCTTCATCCTCGAACTCGTCGGATTCCTCTTCTTCGTCAGATTCCTCTTCTTCGTCAGCTTCCTCCTCTTCGTCCGCCTCGAACTCGTCGTCGGATTCCTCTTCTTCGTCCGCTTCGAACTCGTCAGATTCCTCTTCTTCATCCTCTAAAACATCGTCGTCGAACTCATCATCATCATCATCATGGACGGTTACGTCTTTCTTCGCTTTCTTCTTACCTTTCGCTTTCGTAACAGGCACATCCTCGAACTCGTCCTCATCCTCATCACCTTCATCTTCGTCAGCCAAACCTGGAGCTTTCGCTTGAGTTCGCTGAGCTAAAACAGCTTTCACTTCCGAAGTGAAGAACTCCGGTCGATCTGACCAGGCAAACTGAAGCAGTTTCGGCACTTTGCTGTAGCCTTTAGCTATCAGTAGGCACTGCTCTTCTACTGAAGGGATGCGCAAGAGCCCTTCGGAAGGATCTGGACTCTGATTATCAACCTCTGGAAGCCAGAACTGCCATTTATTAAAGATATGAGTAGTCTGGTCGGCATCCTTTTTCGTGCGGTAAACTACACCATTAGACTCGTGAGTCTTACTAACGGCTACTTCGTATCCTTGTATGTCCGCTAGCTTACCATCCCACGTGGTATTCGGATTGTCTTTGAACAGCTTACCACTCTTCTTGGGGTTAAAGATTGTAAACATAAGTCCAGATGACAACTCGCCAGATTTGGGATCAAACTTACCGCAAGGGTCCCCGTAGCAAAACGGCAGCGAAGGATTAGCATCCTCATTACCATCCCAATTCGCTTTACGTTTATCCAGCAAGCACATGAGGTTTTCACCCCCAGACTGTGAGAGCTGGATAATGACCAGATCGTCATCAGCGGCTGCACCGTAGGGTAGATCGCGGTCTTCCATGTAATCTTTGTCCCCATTGGCGTACAGTTCGCCCTGGATGAACCAGGTATGCTTCGGTGGACTGATCTGCGCTCCACCCTGCTTCGAACCTATCATTAGTCGATTCCATTGGGAGTCCCAGGATCGCCCGTTGCCGAACTCTCCCGCGTCGTATGCTTGTTTGCATGCGAAGTAGAAAATCCGGTACGGATTATTCTTCCGTGCCAGTTTGTCTCCTGGTCGATACAGAATAAATGTCGAGGTTTCACACTCAGCGTCATTCAATCCCGCGTAGCATGCAGTTGGCATGCGGACAATCCATATACCCTGGCCGCGATCATTAGCTGTAACACGCCCAGGCTCCAACATCGTCTCTGGTGCATTCGAAGACAGTGCAGGCCATGGTCGAAAGACCATAGGCCCCTCTTTATAGCGAGGACGAACCAGATTCACTCTACAGCAACGGTCGTTTATCGTCTTGTCGTCCGGCGGTAGCGACGAGTCTTGACGTCCGTACTCTTCATTCGAATAGTCAGTTTTTGTGCGGGCTTTCAATCCGCGGTTGACACGCCCCTTGCGTAACACTGATGCGGGTTTAGACTTTGGCGTTGACTTCGTAGTAGACTTTTTAGCCATTTCGGCATTCTCCTTCATTTTGTTGTTGTGTTGGTGTTTAACCAACTAACCATGGTTAGCCCTACAATTGGGCTGATTTTAAGAGGGACTCGACGATATCGAAAATGTCTTCAAACACAGAATCGATTGAACGTAGATGCCCATTCCTCTCAACTGAGACTTGCTTCCAAACTTGCGCAGGGTACTGCCCTTCAAGGCGAGAGTACCATCCCCGCACAGCCGACAGGTACTCATGGTCGGCTTCGTGCAAATCCTCAGCTTTATCCGTGTAAGCTCGCTGTTGCTTCTTTGCTATCAGTTGAACAGCATACTCCACGGGTATGTCTAAACAAAGCACAAGATCAGGCACAGGAATGTTGAAGTGACCATGCTCCACTTCAACTAACCATTTAGCTAGGTCTTGAGCTTCAGCGCCTTTTAACTTAGCACATTGATGTGCAAGATTACTCGGGACAAATCGATCGCAAATGATGGCGTCTCTAACTGCAAGCTGAGCATTCAACTCTGCCAGAGACTCATGCCTATCCAGGGCATAAAGTATTGCTGAAAGTTTGGGATGCACATCCACCCCAAACTTGCCGTCCAGATATTCTCCAACCATTGCACCAAACCGAGTATCTGTGTATCGCGGAAATGAGAATAATATAACGTCCCAGCCCTGAGTCTTTAATGTTTCCACGAGACGTCTGGATTGTGTGCCTTTCCCGCTTCCGTCGATACCTTCAATCGCGATCAGCATTAAAGTCTTCCTCATTCTAACGGGTGACCCGTAGTGGAGCTATGCTTTCCTGAAGTAGTTGACAACCATGCCTTCCGCACTAAATACTGGTTGAGTAGCATTGCACATTTTTGCCTCCTCCTGTGTTAATAACTCACCCCAGTGGCTCATCACTTCTGCCTCGGCTCCGAGATAGTATGGGCCAGTTCCAGTGGGTTCACCTGACAAATCCGCAGGGTAAATAGGAACCATCGTTCTCATCGCCCACGGTATAATCACTTCCGCCACAAACCGGACATGCTCGTAAGGTACTTCCAGTAAAATAGCATCGTGAATCTGCAGCAAAATCTTAAACAGATTTGGATTTCCAACCTGCCTACGTGCATCATACAAATACGCGATCGCACGACTCATTGCAGACGCAATCGTCCCTTGAATAGGGAAGTTCATGGCCTGCCGCTCAAACTCGCCTGCTAGCCCACCGTCAGAGGCAGACGGGAATCTACGAAATCGTCCGAAGCAGTGACACAGCCACCGCTCGTTAGTAGCACGACTTTTACATTCATCAAAGAATGGCGTTAATTTTGGGTACATCTCGAAGATTGTGTCAATAACTCGCTGCGCTGCATTTACAGACACATTCACGCCCTGCTCCTTGGCTGCCAAGGCAATCGCTTTTGCCCCGCGCCCGTAAGCGATACCGAAAATAACACTTTTCGCGATGATACGCAAATGAACTTTGTCGAGGGATTCCAGACCAGTCTTTGTTGGCGCACACTTGAGGTTGAAAGCCATGACGGCCACGTTGGAGTGTATGTCATAAAAATCCGGATTACTCTCAGGTAACTGGTTTCTGGTTGCATGATCAATCATCGCAGGATCGCCTGACATGATGGCCATCCCGTACAACTCAGCTCCAGTATAATCCACCTCCAGCAACACATGTCCGGGGCTGGCCTGAAGTACGCTTCTCAGTTTGTACTTGTAACCGTCCCCGAGCAGTCGCTTGTAATCGGGATCTCGTTGCTTGGATATGTTCTGCAGATTTGGTCTCGCACTCGACCATCGACCAGTTTCCTTAGTCTGGTAAATATGTGTCCGCACTCGACCGTCATCGCAAACTACCGACGCCAAGCCAGCATCGTATAGCAGATTTTCTGGTGCCATATCGTCATACAACCAGGACCCCTCGTCGTCAGTGGCCGGGGGTCTTAGCAAGGTTTTAAGCACCTGGTCCAGAAATCGGTAACCCCTAATCCAGTTAATCTCCTTACTGTACTCCTCATTTTCCTGTGCCATAATCGACAACACCATCTTATTTGTAGACGGGTTGTGATCCTGCTCTCGTCCTTTCGCTACGACATCTTCCCATAACCTTGGAGGTTTGCCTGTGTCAATCAACGGGTCTAGGTAAAGAGACACGGCATCCATTTTCGGTGTGCCCTCTCGACCATTCGTGCATTTGTAACGAACTCCCTTTTGCGGTCGAATCCTTACAACTTCACCTGTCTTCGTTACTCTGCCGTTAAGGTCCTCGCCGAACAGAAACTCCTTAACGTGCTGGACTGATCGAATGTTAAAATCAGGCCAGCGTGAGTACTTCTTAACCATTTTCTCTAGCTTGGAACGTCCAGCCAGAAACTGCTCGGTCAGAAAGTCGATTCGGTCGCGATCGACTAATATGCCTGTGCGATGGATCTCCAGTACAGCCGGAGCTGCAATCATGCTCTCCCAGAAAGCCTCCCTGCAACAGTTATGCTCGTAATCAACATCGAGCATCTTGTCGAACTCATAAAACAACCGCAAAGTAGCGTCAGCATCGTAGATACCATAAGGCACTAAAACGCCGTCCGGACACATACCGTACCCTTCAATCGCCGACGATTTAAGATTGTTTTCTTTGCAGTAAGCGTCTCTCCAGTCATGCAGCGGCACGTCGTAACGAGGTACCGTGGTATACCGCATCGAGAGAGTTTCTAATTTATAACTGGCCGTCTCCTCGATCGCGTGACACATCATGCCAGTATCGGCACCGCCTTCCAGTCTGGTTCTGACCCAGGCTGGAACGGTGTCTTTCCGTTTGAAACCGAGTTTGCGATAGCGTAGCCGCAAGGACACACTCTCAGAACGATCATTTAGATCCAGATCGTAGAGTGGAACTGCGAACTCGTCCCGCAAATCCAGATTAGCAGCTACCAACCATTCAAGGTCGGCGTTGAAGAAGTGTCCGACAACTCGTTTCTTACCGAACTCCATTGTCCGACCGTCAGTCGCCTTGTATTTGCCTCCCTTGAAATACGCCCGAAGCAAAGCCATGCCTCGTTTTCGTGCCTGCTTACCTGCGGAATCAATGAAGGTCGGCACACCGCCGGGTCCGGTTAAAACAATACCGCAGGCATGTTTCACCTTCCAAGCAAACTGAATCGTCCGTAGATAGGCGCCGTTATTGATTGGATGTTCGCCGTGCCACTCGGCATCGACCGCAATCACGTTATCTTTCTTCTCCGGGTCGTTCTCCACTTCATAACAGAGTTCTTCGAGCTCTTCTATTGTGCGAATCGTTCGATGATCAATGCCTTTCTCTTCCTTATCGAATCGAATCCCTTGCTTCAATAGATTGAATCGAGCAAGCCCTCGCTCCAGTGTTCGCTTCTGTGTTTCGTCGCGTACAACCGAAGCCGGATGCACTACACTCATCACCAGTGAGGTGTGCTTTTTGGTATCTTCGTAATCCAATCCAACCGGGAACGTGTAGTCGATTACGCGACCTTCCATGTAGGACACGTTGAACTTAGTTCCCAAAAGTGCTTTTGTAGCATCAGCGCCAAGACACAGAATGTACTTCGGTCGAACAATCCGCAACTCCTGATGAAGTAACGGAAGACAATCCTTAATCCAGGCTGCCTTGATTGTGCTCGAACCGTCAGGTGGCTGAAACTTGAGTAGATTGGTTATGTACCAGCCAGGTGTTCCTTTGATTCTAAGTGTCTTTAGTGCTTCTATGAGTACCTCACCGGAAGTCCCCACCATGTTGCGAAGACTCTGGGTTTCTTCGAGATAAGGCATCTTACCGATTAACATAACTTCGGCAGGATGAGGGCCATCAACTAGACCAGCGTCAACCTCGATGTCCAGCAGCGACTGCTGAAACGTAGCCATGTGTTGACCCCAAATGTGGCCTGGCACAAAAGTCACGTTGTCAGTGCGACCACCACGAATCTCGATTGGTAGCGTGAACCCTGGCTCGCGTAAGCCTCGCAAGTACAGCTGCTTCAGGTCATTACCAATCTTCGCTTGAATCTCTGTTCGCTTACCGCTCTTCTTTGTGTCGTCCTTGACCTGGACCTTCTCCATAGAAGATTCAGTATCGCCCAACTCGATCGCGTGTCTAAGGAAGTTTTGCCCAGGCAGCGGCATGCCTGGTGCGTCCAGGGGATACATGCCCTTCGAATGTATCCCCGGTAACACTAGGTCTCGCTCTAGTACTTTCTTTGCTTGCTCTCTGGTTAAAGTCCGTTTCTTGACTCGCTTAGATACTTTTCTGTGCTGTTTAATCATCTTCGCCCCCAAGATATCTTCACGCCCTGCTTGGCTGCTTGCTCCTTTACGTAGGTCCGCTGAAAGGTGCGGTCCAAGCTGCCCGGGTCTGTACCCAACGGCAGCTTTACGGCCGCAAAACCTCCAGCAAACGCCGAGGAGAAAGCTGCAATCAGTTTTTGCACTGACGGTTTTTCGTACTCCTCCGGATCGTATAGCAGAATCGCTGAATGCTGCCTAAAGGCCGCCAGAAATGTTCTCTGTTGGTGATCAGTCATGGTTGCGCCGAGCGTACTGCAAGCCATAGGACCAAACGACCACACGTCAGTTGCTCCTTCTACCACTACGCCAGTTTTGTACTTCCTCGCATTCCTGAAATTATAAATGAGTGCTCGTCGTGGAGTACCCGGACAAGTGTAGTATTTCGGTGGCGGGTTCTCGCCCCGAGGTTCACCGATAGATCGAGCTTGCCAACCTATCATTCGTTTATCGTTGTAGATCGGAATGATGATTCGATTGACAGCCAACCAATAACGATTGCTGTCGATGCAGTAATGGACGTTATAGTAACGGCCAATCCGCCCGGGATCAAAGTTGCGGCTAATGAGATACTGCACCGCATTATGATCTCGCGGTAACTTATCAACTCGCTGAACCGCACCCGGCCAAGTCACTTCGATTTTGCTGATATCGATCTCTTTGCCGGGCATAACTTTGAACTTCTGAATATCACATTCAAGCTCGGTGATGTCCTCCACAAACTCGCTGACCCGACCCCGAGTACTTAAACAGTTCTCATTAAAGCAGTGCGCCAAGTGCCAGAATCCGTTCCCTTCGTCGTCTACTTGGCCGAACATGTGGTTAACGTAAAGTCTCTGTCGGGTGTCAGCGCAGTAGGGACAGTTCACCTGGTAGTATTCACCAGGATGAACTGCCTCTGGCTCCTCCCGATTATTGTGATGCACATTTCGCCTATAGGTGATCTGTGCAGCCTCCCCTGCATTTGAAACTTTCACCTGGTTGAACCTGCGTTTCAAAAGGCGATAGAGTTTCGGGTTCAAAGTATTTTCACTCATAAAAAGATGGGTCCAATGCGTCGTTGTTATTGTAACCCTCCAACACCTTCTCTGCTTTCTTCTTGGAGGTCACTGATTGCTCGAGTGCTACCGACTCAATCTGCCCGTTCGCCTGATTGACTTGGTATTTCTTTTGCATTCCATCTGCGCGGTTAAACTCGCCTGTAAGTTTAAGTACGATAGGTACGTGGCCCGCAGTACGCCGATGCTTAGTGCAACTAATCTGGCAAAGGTTAGCGTCATTCAATTGACCAACTACTAAAGCAAAATCGAGATTCTCTGCAAACGATTTTGATTCCGCCGAGCTGGTGTGATGCAGCTTAGCATGCGGGCCTTTAGCATTGGCTTCGCCGCTAAGCTGATGCAGCAACCAAACTGGAGCATTAAACTGGTCCGCAAGTTGGTTCCTAGCCTGCAGTCCGGCTCCAGTAATCAGATGACGTAAATAGTTTTCATCCTTCCCGATCGAAGCCAAGTGCCGTTTCGCCATGGCGCCAACGTAGTCCACACAGACGATTGCCACCTTGGCATCCTTTTCTTTGCGTATTTCCCACGAAATGCGTCTTGCGATCTCGGACACAAAGCCACTGCCAGCTCCACGAGCGTTCTCATCGTAACCTGTCATATCCAAGACACGGAAATGCCGATTAAGTAATTGCATTGCCTGCTTGGCTCGCTCTTGCTCGCCTAAGACTTCGTAGCCTTCAATCAGATCCTTCTTGTATTTTATCTTTTCATACTTCTTGAGTTTATTTGTGGTTGATAGGGTTGCCAGTCCTGCCTCCCCCATACTCTCCAAGCTTGAACGAAGGATTTGAGCCGCATACGACAACGACCGTAATCGAATCTCGTTGTCCAGTCTGGCTTCGTAGGTAACGAAAAATGCGAGAGAGCGTTTGCCGTCCCAGTCAGGTTCATCCTTCTCCTCAGCAGCCTGCTTACAGGCATTCACGGCCAGCATGATGCCAGTTGTGGTTTTACAGGAACCGAACGGCCCAAGTAACCCGTAACACTCGCCAGGAGCATGCCCACCTCCAATCAACTCGTCAACAAAAGTGAGGCCTGTCGGTTTAATGTGGATACCGCCCGACTTGTCCCAGTCCTCCGGGAACATCTCAGCCGAACCGCTGATCCCGATCTGTGCGATACGATCTGAGGCTTGCTGGTGCTGTCCGAGCATCGAAGGTAAATCCACCACAACACGATTACCCGTGGATACCGTCTGCTGTATTTCCAGAACGAGCCGCTCTTCCAGGAACCGTCGAAGTTGAGTGCAGCCCCATTTCGTATACTTTTCCGAATGGTAGGGCGGCGAGATTGTTTCATCGTAAGCCTCATCTAACCAGGCTTCCAAATCTTCTTGTTCAGTGTTATTCAGGATATCCTCATCCTGGTCGAGTAGTGATTGCACCTCTGCAAATATCAGATCGCGTTCTGGAAGTGCTGCGTAATCTGCATAGAAGTTAATAACCACTCCCCAGATCAACGCATACACAGCCTCCGTAGCATCGAAATGTTCCGTCTTCAGTTCCTCAATCGCTACCTCGAACACAGCGAAGTTGCGGATGACAACGGACATCATTCGTTCCTTGTCATGCGGCGACAGCACATTTCGCTTCTTCATATTCACCATTGATAAAATCCTTCGTTAGTAAATCATCCACACCTCCTTGGAAGTCAAACTTATGACATCCGCCGCGCGATCCCTTCGTAAATCGACACAGCTTCTTGACGGAACGGGTCTGGAATGTATTCACCCCAAACCTGATCGTATTCGACGCGAGTCGGGAAATACTGAATCGCTGCATTCTTTCTGAAGCGTTCAGCCAATTTCACCAACCCGCTATCTTTATCCATGCTGATCGCCAGGCAGAATCGGAATAGTGCTGAGAGTGGCAAGCTCTCTTCCCGAAGCACCCAGCTTATTGCATCGTTAGCCGTGTAACCGTTGATTTGGCATTTAACTATGACTTCTCGTCTGGCGCTAACCCGTTGCACCTCAAATGCCATTTGAATCTCCTCGCGAAGATTCTCCGTTGAGTCCTTATACCGCTGCAGACACGCTGAAGACAGTAGCTGATTTGGTCTCGGGCATGTAATCATAGAGCCACCCAATGTTGCAAATATCCTGCGGACATAATCGATTGGATCGATTCTCTTTTGGTACAACTTTCTTGTTATCTCGTCCCACAGGTTTACAGTGGCCTTGTCTTCGATGGTTATAGGTGGTCGACCTTCAAGTTTACCTGCAGGCCGGTACGTCGAAGGGCTACCGTCTCGCTGTGACTCGTAGATTCTTCTTTCCACCGTGTATACCTCTTTAAGTTCACGCCCCAACCTGGTTTGAAAGGCTCGTGCCTCTGTAAACTTTCGTCGGGATTTCTTGCTTCTAGCACTACCCGGTAGCTTGTATTCGAAATCTGGCATTAGGCTTCCCATCCCATATAAAGTTGTTCTCTTAATGTGCCCTTTTCGGGTTTTTCTGTGTAATGCTGTTTCCAGTTGTGAGCCGCGTAAGACTTTTCTCTGTTGAGTGCTTTACGCCGAAATGCCGTGCTAAACTGATCCATGTAATCGTGAACTACACCTACTTTCTTACCTTCAGCGATGCGAGATACACGACCAGGAATCTGTGTGTCGTTGATTGGACTTCCGCCTGCATCCGCACGAATCAAGACAGGCAAATGATTAAAACTGACACCGACATTCCACACCGTAGTGCAGATCACTTTCTTCAGTTCGTTCCGCTCGTACGCCCGAGTAAGCATATCGCGGCGAGCACGATCCAGATGAGGTTCGTGTGGCTCCAGTAAGCCTCGCCGGATGTAGTTCCGACGATCTGCCATCGACAGACCGTCCTCCATGTGAACAAGCTCGAACTCAGGTAAACGAGATTTCAGATTTACCGCATGCTCGATCACGTCGCAAGTAATTAGCACTTGCGTATCTTTGTCGTAACGGCGAGCGTCTTCAGCAATCAAATCGTTTCGGTAATCGTTAGTCCAGATACCCAAACGCTTCTTTTCAACGTCTCGTTCGCCCTCGCACGGATCGTAATCCATGATGACCGGTCGCCAAAGTATCTCAATAGGCACCACCATACCGCCGTCCTTTGCTTCGGCGTAAGGCATCTTGTAAACGACCGGACCAAAGATGCCTTCGACTCGGAGATCCTTACCGTCCAGTCGCATGTCGTGTGAAGCTGACAACCCGAAGTTTCTGGACATATCAGAACGACCCATCTTGTAGGCGAGGTTGTCTGAAGCCAACTCGTGACACTCGTCACCGAACAGGATGTCGGCATCACCCTCGCAATGGTGAAACGACCCCGCGGTATAGACCATGACCCTGTGGTCTTTCTTCTGCTTACCACCACCAACCATGCCTACATCCGGCACCATGCCACACAGCTCAGGGTAGATGCGATCGCGAGCGACGGCCACCCGTTTTGTGACTATGTCGATGCGTGCTTTGGGTAGTAACAGTGCCGTCAGTCCGATTAGAAACGATTTACCGTAACCAGGCGGACAGTCAAATCGACCACAGCGTTGCGAGAGGAGCTTTAACAGGAACTCATCTTGACCGTTTCGGAGCTCAAAGTTTTTGAGTCGATTCCAGTACGGCTTAAAGACGTCCTTGTTTTTAGGTGGCTGTAGATCCCTCATGGCTACAACGTAGCCAGACTTAGTCAGCTTCTCTTTGATTCGCTTCCAGAACCCGAATGGGCAAGCCATACGCCCTTTGTAGTCCTCACCGAAGCACTCCCAGTCAATCAGCTCAATGTGAGAGCCTGTTTTTTTGGCCTCATAGCCATGAAGCAGTTTCTTCTCTGTGAACGTCAAAATCGGTGCAAGCAGGTCGTAAATAGTGGCCGTAGTGGGTTCTACGACCATCCGATTGCCTGATTTTAATAACGTAACTTTCTTAGATTTGCGCATGATACCGCCATTTCCGGTGTTGAAATGGCAGTGAAAGTCCCCTATCATTAGAGACAGATCCCTTCGGCAAAGGTATCTCCTCCTGGCAGCACACCACGGAGACATCCCACCGCCAACGTAAAAGCCCTCAATAAGCGTGGCAGCTTATTGGGGGCTTTCTCTGTATGTAGTTAGCTCATTCTTTCGACGCATTGCGTCTTCCAGTTCCTTATGTTGTTTCCGACCGCCATCATCCGGCGGTAATGGAATCTGTCGATCACGTAACTCGACGACTTCGTAAAATCCGAACTCTCCCGGCTTCCAGGGAGATAGCCCCTTGTACTGGCCAGCCTTGGCCATGAGCCTAATAAAATCATCCTCACTGATAGCCAGAGGCAGGCAAAGGTTGATTCCAATTTCTTGTCCAGGGAAAAATGCTTCGTGAAGTATATAGCGAGTCTTACCGTTTTTGCGGTAATGCTCTTGATACCATTTATCTTGTCGAAGCCTGCCATCTACCAACGGGTCCCAATGTATCCTGCCTACTTCATCCTGATGCCGACCAAGTAGCTGTGAGGCAAGACGCATGTTTGAGTTATGCCATGTTGGTAAAAACATCACGTGGTTCGTGGTTGGATTCCGTTGGAACACAAACCTCCCCGTGTTGTCTCTCAGCTTCTGGTTACCAAGACTGTGTGCAGTGAATCTAATCCGTACTGTCAGTTCTCGCATGGTTTCCTTCCCTGCGAAGCCGAAGCCGATCCATGGTAACGATCAAACGCCGGCGTTTCAAGTATGTGGTCGACTAGCCCTGTGCTTCCGGTAGGCGGCAGTCTCGCACTCGTTTCTAAAGTAAAATTCTGGACAAAACACTTCTCGCGTGCCGTTGGCTAGTTCCTGTAACCAAACCAAACGTACAAACTGAATGAACGACTGGGAAGCCTTTAACAATCCATTTGCTCCACTACCGTGATCACGATAAATCCGCCAAAGAAAGTTTCTCGGTTCATCCAAATCAAAACCCGTTGCACAATCCAAACCTCGCCAGGATCGCAAGACCAGCTCCGCACGCCGCCAGTTACGGCAAGCAGCAGAAGCGCCTGGTGGGACGATTCCGGTTAAAGCCAAGATGTTTCGAGGGTCAACGCCCAAATAACGTAATAGTTTTTTATGTCGAGTTGGTCGTGTCGGATTATTGTACCACCGAGGGTCTACTATTTCACAGGCCAGCTTAGTCGCTGAATGCAAATCGAACTCAGGAAGGAATGAGATCGCCTGCCAGATGGGGTGATACTTGATTATGTTTTCTATTTTGTTGTTAAGGTTTCCTCCGCTTTCTTTCATCGAGCTGATGAGCAGGTACACCGTGTAGTCTGAGTTTGTTAGGTGGTGCCAGCATCCTTGTGTCTTGGCTGTAGTGTCAGATTGCCACATCCGTTGTAACACAAACTCCGGTGAATGCAGATACTCGGCTTTACAGCACACCGTCGGACTGCCCAGCAAAATCTGACGCTTAACTTCCCGTGCCTCGTGGACTTGGACAATCAGCGAGGCATTAACAGGGATACCCAACAGTTTTATTCGTTGGGCATCCCTGAATACTGAACGACGCACAAACTCATCGGGAGGTAGGCCAGTTCGGAAAGCTCTCACTCCGTTCTGGCCACACCAAACAATGCCGTACACATCCGTGTGAAGTCTGAGTGCGTCGTCTGCCATTTCTACTTAACCTCGATTAGCTGATCGAACGAAGTGCGTAGTTCGTTTGAGTGAGTGATCACCACAAGCTGCCGCTTGCCGCGAACCTCAGCTGCCAATCGTACCAACGCTTCCGCAAAGTATTTAACGTGATCCTCGTCTAAACCTGCGGTAGGCTCATCAAGCCACATCATACCAATGTCGGCACCGAACAGAGAGTTCACTGCGACACGGAACGAGATAGCAAGCACTGCCTTCTGTCCACCGGACAAGCTCTCAGCTCGACGAGCATTCTCATTACCCGGGAAGTGAATCTTGAACCCGAGGTTATCATCAGCCTCAGCCCAAAACGGACTTCCGAACCATTCCAGTGTGGCGTTAATATCCGCTTCCATGTTGACTAGATTACCTTGTGCAACCATACGTGGGAGCTGATTCCAGTGGAAAGCCTCACGCGAACGCTTAGCAACCTTCAGCACCTTCTCCAGCTTCTTACGCCGCTGTTTGAGCGTACGCAACTGTGCAAGCTGCTTTTCTTTATCGGCGACACTTCTAGTTTTCTCATTAAGTGCTCCTTCGATGCCGGATATCTCCAAAGCAGCAGCATCATGCTCCTTCATCCGCGACCGGGCTTTCTCGAACTTGGTATCCTCCACATGGTTTTCGGTTATGGTGCTTGTAAGTTTACGTGCCTGCTCCTGTTTCGCAGTAAGCTTACCTTCCACGTTAGACAACTTTTGCTTGATATCGGACAATGCCTCTTTATCTGTGTTGATTACCGCTTTGAGTTCATTATGCGCAGCAATCTCACTTTGAAGCTGTTCTTTGTCTCCTTCGGGTTCCTTGAGCTCCTTGAAAGTTTTAAGCTCCTCCCTGGCAGATTCAAGTGCCGTTTGAGTCTTCTCCTTATCAGATTGGTAATCTCGCAAATCTGATTGATAGCCAGTAATCGCTTTAGTCAACTTTCTTAATGCAGCGATTTTTGTTGGCAAACTAGCTACCTGCAGCTGACAGCTCGCTACAAACTCATCCGTAACACTTTGATGACAGACCGGGCATTCGCCCCCTTGGCTATCCTCGAACTCAGCCGTAACGCCCTCAGCTAACTCCAACTGAGATTCGTTCTTTCTTATTTCCTCTGTGTAACGCCCTAAACTATCAAGGTCTTCCGGTGGTTTAGGGCATTGCAAGTTTTGCAGTGTTTCTTTAAGTTCGTTACGTCGCTTAATCAACTTCTGCTTACGGCTACGTCTCGTCTCGTAAGTCGCCCAGGATTTGATCGCGTGAGCTGCTGCGTCTGCCCCGTGGCTACCCTCCTCACACTTTACTTCGAGCAGCTTGATGGTGTCGGCTTTGCTTTTGCTGAGTTGCGTTCCTCTCTTGACTTTTTCCTCATAGTCGACAACATCAGCTTTCACGTTAGCCAGGTCCACCTCAGCTTCGAGATATTTTTCTCGCTGTCGCATTATCTTCTTCGCTGATGTCTGACTTTTCTCGTTAAGGGTTTTCTTTCTGAGAGCCTGAACCTGCTTTGCAGCCTTACTCATTTCCTCTGTTAACGAACCGATCTGCGTTATAAGCTCATCACTATTGTCGATCATTTCGCAACTTAGAGCGTGATTTGTGATCAACTGTCCTAGTGCGTCGTGAATCTTATCGGCACTCATTGTACCGCATAGATGCTTGTACGCTTCAGCTCGCTGTGATGGCGTGTGATCCAAGAACTGGAACATCATCCACTGAGCAACAAATACATAAGTATCGACCAGCTTCATGTTAACTCCGAGATCGTCTCGAAGCTTTGCCTCAATCTCATTTGCTTTAATGTAGGCCTCCCCACCAGCAATTGTAAGTACGGATTTATTTGGCCTCAAGCTACGTCGCAACGTAAACCTTGTACCTTCGTGCTCGGCTTCGATTTCTGCGTACGACGGTTCTTTGGGGTCAGCTTGGTCGTAAATACATTCAGCCTTTGTCCCGTCGAAACGGGAAAAGTCATTTGTCAGAACAGCGTAGACTGCGTTTACGAACGTACTTTTACCTGCACCATTACGTCCGACAATACCGATCAAGCCGTTATCCATTTCCTGCTCAAATAGAGCAAATGGTCCAAAGTTCTTCAAAGTTACATACTCAATTCGCATTCGGTTCTCCCTCCGTTTTATCTGTCCAGTCCTCAGTTTCTTTCATCGGACCAAGCATGCTAATTAGATGTGCCCGAGTTGCTTCCCAGCCGTAGCACTGGTAAATCTCTTCGATCTGACCATACAACCCACTGTTGAGCACTTCTGATGCGTTTTCGCTGTAAATACGATGTATGAGTTCCTCCAGGGAGTCATTATCACTGTCGCCGGAATACATAGAGTAGAAATCCACAAGTTCGCTAACAGCTCGCTGCTGTTGCCAACTGTCGAACCCCTCCAATGTGGAGATGTCGAAAACATCATCCATAGCACAACGCAACACATAAGCACGATACGCGGCCTCTGCAGACAGCGGTGGCAAGTCGATTTCAGTTTTCACCCTCACGTCGTGCTGTTGATAGCTGACCTTATCCGTTGCGAAATGTTGACCAGCAACTTCCCGGTGGGCTTCTGCTAAAGCATCCTTCTTGCTGACTGCATACACAGTCACTACGGCTGAAGCTAAAGTGATTCTCTCAACATCAACTTCATACAACACTCTTTTACTTGACATAATATAACACTCACATTGTTACGAGGACTTCCCATTGGGCGACAAGTGGTGGATCGAACTTTCTTATGTTCTTATGCCCGAGTTTGGGCGAATACTTCACCGTGTCGATTGGAGAGTCGATTGGGATCACATTGATGTCGTCGGTTCCTCGGACTCTCCTCCCGGGTTTCACTTTGACCGAGATTGAGCCTCGGTTAGTTGTTAGTTTGTAAGCATTGATGGCTTCCACACATTCGGTAATAAGATAATGCGATGGATGCCCATGCCAGTTGGACCAAGCGAATCGGAGCCCCAAGGCTTTGAGTGCTCCTTCACCCGTACTTTCATCCTGCTCAAAGCTGGGCATCCGACACCACACACCCTTGCGGGCTTTATGTAGCATTACCTTCACCAAGTGATCGGACCACTGCTTGTCAGGTAGATGCTCCAGAAAATCCCAGGCCAGGTAGTAATCGGCCTCGGGCATCTTATCGAAAGCATCCTCTGTTGTTACGTCCAAGGCAGCAAAGTGGTAACCCTGACCAACAACATCATTTTCGTACTTGTTCTGCCTGTCGATGCCGAGGCATTCGTCTGGTGTAATCCGATTGATTTCGTCACCGAAATAGATGTGACCTTTCTTACGGAACTCACCAATCGAGTTACCAAGTTTTGTTCCGAGATCAACCACTTTAAGATTACTAATCTCCGTCAGTGTCGTCATTGACTTCTCCATCATTCATTTTCTCCTTAAACCAGCGATTGGCCTCCAGCTCGGGATCGTCTGCATCAAGCAAACGCGCTGCAAGGGCATACGCTTCGGGTTCTTTGTCTGGGTCTATTTCCTGGGTCAAGCACGACGCCAATGTCAGTGCCTCCCCTGCACGTATATCTGGCACACTCAGAAGAACTTTGGATTCTTCGCGTTCTTGTGGAATCTCTTTCCAGAAGAGATGTGCCCGATCGCCCACGATCTTACCAAGTCTCCTTGGTAAATCCGAGACACGATGTGAGTAGACGACCCGCCACAACGGAGTGTGTAGTTCCACTGGGAGTGCATTGCTTTCAGCGTGGTCGGCTGCTTCATTGAGATAAGTATCAACATGTTCGAGCAAATGCTCGGCATCGTTGCTGCTAAGAATGTTGAACTCGTCAAACTTACGAGAACGCAAATCGATCACGTCGATTGACCCGTCGTCGCAAAGCACTCCGAAGTGATGCTTTTCAGGTTCTGTTATACTACGCATACATGTAGCTCCGGGGCTGAATACGAGCAGATCCTGACCTTGTGCTCCTTTATATTTTGAATGCTCCAGAATGGACTGGTGAAAGTCTCCGGTGACCAGAGTACTGACATGCGGGATCTGAGCAAACTCTCCCTGGGGCAAAGCAATATCCCCCATGAAGTCACTCCACACCTGATGGGCAATCAGAACATTAGCCGACTCTGGTATTGACCCCAGTGCCACCTTTAGAGCGTCGGCACCCTGGTAGTCGATTCCGTAAATCTGTAGCTCTCCAAGCTCCAGTGGGTTATTGTGTAGGTGGACTGCCGTTTTCCCTAAGTCCAGCCACGGTGTATCGTCCAGTTCATGCTGACCTTGAATATAATAAAACGGAATCCTACGTCGCTCCAGGAGATTAAGCTGAGTCTGGAGCTTCACGATCGGCTCCGGTTCATTGATTCGTTTGTCAATCAAATCCCCCGCACCAATCAAAGGCAGCTCGTGCCCGAGGGTAAACTCTATAATCTGTTCTAATGCGTAGTAACTATCCATGAGAATTGGCCGATGCCGCCAAGTCCTCTTTGCTAGATGAGAGTCAGCGAATACAGTTGCTACTGGTATTGGCATATTTACTTTCCTTCTTTCAAAAAACATTTTTTAGATTCACGTCTAAGGACCACACCTATGCGCAAAATCATACCCACCCCGCTGTCTGAAGTTGCTGACCGCTTTACGATCGCCAAGTTGAAACTTGAGCGGCTGCCAGACAGTGAATCTCCTCGCGAAGAACGCCAACGACAAGTTGATTATTACGATGCTGGTCTACTCTGGGGTGTTGAATCTTTCGTAATTCTTGTTGAACAGCTTTATGCGATCAACGGCTTAATGTGGGATGCTGAGTTTGCTATTCGTCAGGGCCAGGATGAGGGGCTAGGGCTCGAAGAAATCGGCCGTCGCGCCCTTCACATCCGGGACCTGAACAAACAGAGAATGGCAATCAAAAACGAAATCGTCGAAAAGACAGGTGACGGTTTTGTAGACTGCAAAATGAACTCAGACAGTTACGCTAAGTGACGGCTTTTGCTTGTACTGCTACCAGGATGTTTACTAACTCTTCCTGATTTTGTTTTCGTCGATATCGATTTCAGCTGAGCTAAAATCGATATCTTCGCTGTCGTCATCCTCGTCCCGCATGATTTTAATGCAGGCGGGACAGTAGATGAGATTATCATCTTCAAACAGATTCGCCTTGGTTGTCGGAAATACCTTGCTGCAAGTTGGGCAAGTGAACCGGGTACTCACCTTAGTAAGATCCAACCTGCAAATGAGGATGACAATTTGACCTTTGAGAGCCGTCTTCCCGGTCTTCACAAGCAGTCCTCGTTCGTAGGCAGCCTTAATCTGCGCTGGTACGCAATTCTCAGGGTAGTCCCGAACAAAGAACTCCATTGGTCCCAAATCGTAGCTGTATCCAGGTAAGTTACAAGTCAACGATGGAAGTGGCTGTCCGGACTCGGTCTTTGGTGTTATAGCCCTCGCAACACCGAGTTGGTATCGCCGAATTTCCAGTTTTGTCGCCACATAATCAAGTACATTGAGTGGCGGTATAAGTACATACTCTTCGTACATCTAAAATAATCCAATCCAAATTAACGGAAGCGAAAAGGCGGACGTGATCGACATCGAAGATCGCATCTGCCTTGTTTAACGGTCACAACTAACTAAGTAACCGAGAATCTCATTCATCTGCTCCTTGAACAGTACGTCATCGTCCCCGTAATCGCAAACCTCGAAATCCGGTACCGGCTCTGTGTGAGCGATATCGAGACGGTTTAACGTCTCTTCTAGGTTTCCGAACCTAAGGGCGTTAATCGCCACAAGGTGACGGCCGTGCTCGTCAAACCATGTTATCATATCGCTCGTAATGTGCGGGTCCTGCTCGCACATTTCCAGGTACCCCAACGCATCGCGTAGCGCTTCATGTAGCTTCATAACTCTCTCCTGATTTAGTAGTCGTTCGATTTTAGGTAATCTAAAATCTCTCGCATGTCCCGCCTAAACCCCGCACTATCGTCCGTGTATTTATAGACAGTAAACGTTGGTACCTGCCCCGTGGCGGTTATACCGAGAATGTCTAACGCATCCTCTATACAGCCCTGCCGGAGAGCGTTAAGAGCGCCAAGTGCGTGGCTGTACTCTTCGCCTTCCTCTGCCTCTATCGCGGATGAATCAAACGCTAACTCTGGGTTGATCACTCCTTTGCAGAAGTAAGCCCCAGCAAGGCATACGGAACATTGAGTCTTGTCAACGTCCAGCCAATCAAACCAAGTCCGCATATCGATCCAAATGTTCGGATCCTTTTCGGCCATTTCCAAGTATCGCAGCGCATCGCTCAATACTTCATGTAATTTCATA
>JBDNFH010000094.1:0-11216 GCA_041689915.1 Candidatus Nanopelagicales bacterium
GGTCACGCGCAAACGAAACCTGGCGAGTAAAGAGGCTCGACCACCAGCAGTAAGTGCGAAGCGTGAAGATGTTCTCAAACTCACGCTTGACGACTACTTGGAATGGGTGGAACCTCTGCGGGCAGCTCTCATTTGGGCATCAAGATTTCTCGCAGACAGGCACATTTTTGATACTCGATTCCTGCCCTACTCCAAACAACTCGTCCCACTCGCCGCTATCCAAGCGGTCATGGGAAAGGACGCAGATCTTCTTGGTCCCCGGGCAAAGATCACTCGCTGGTTTTGGTGTGGGATTCTCGGTGAACTCTACGGAGGAGCGAGTGAAACAAGATTTGTCAGAGACCTCGAACAGGTTCCCGGATGGGCTCGCGGGGACGAGAACTCGCCCACTCCCAACACGGTCAACGACGCTACCTTTGTGGAGTCTCGCTTGCATTCACTTCGCACGCGACTGGCGGCTGCTTATAAGGGGATCTATGCGCTGCTTCTAGGTGACGGCTCGAAAGACTGGATGGAAGCGATAGATCTCGACGAGGCGCGATACGCCAGCCTCGCCATTGACATCCACCACATATTCCCGCAAAAGTGGTGCAACGAAAACGGCATTGACGACGAACATCGCGAAAGCATCGTTAATAAGACAGCCATATCTGCTCGTACCAACCGGACTATCGGAGGGGTAGCACCCTCTGTCTATCTCGAGGCAATCCCGAAAAAGGCTCAAATCTCTGCAGGCCACCTTGACACCTTGCTCGACACGCATCTAGTGCCAGCGGAAGAGCTACGCGCGGATGATTTCGATGCATTCTTCATCCAACGGCGCGAGGACCTTTGCCAACTCGTTGAAAAAGCCATGGGTAAGGCGGTGCCGCGAGACGTTGACCAGGGAACATCGGAGGAGGATTCCTCGCAGTTTGAGAATTCTGGCTTCGTAGAGTTATTGGTGGACTCGGCGTGAATGATATGCATCAGTCGTTTCTAAATTTTCTCAGCCTTGACGCAAATCGAGTCGTGAAGCACTTTATGCGATGACGAAAAATTCAGAACATCGATTGCAAGTTGTCGCCGATATACATTGGTGCTGGTTCGCAACTCCCGCGGGAAACCTCACTGCCAAGACTGAATTATTGGACCTGAAGAAGAAGCATCCACGAGCGGTCGCCAACATCATTGTTGCAATGAACAGAGTTGATTCTGGTGATAGCCGATCGATAGACGCAAAGCCATTGCGCGATGGAATCCTCGAGATAAGAGCCAGGGACGGTGCCGTCCAGATACGAGTGCTTTATTTCCTGCGAAACCCTCACCGAGTTGCCGTGACCGCATTTGTTAAAAAGACAGGAAAGGTGGACCCTACGAAAATCGACTCTGCCGCCAAGGCAAGAAATATTTGGTTGCCAAGTGACTGTATTGGAGTGCAGCTACCCCCGGATTACAATCTAAATAAATAAGGTATAACCTATATTTCGGAGGGAAATAATGAAAAATTCTAGTTTATTTGAAGATTTGATTAAAAATGATCCAGACTTTACGCTGGATTTGGAGGACGCACAGGATCTCCAAAATCTGTTAGACCAACTTGTGCGTGTGCGAAAGTCATTGGGGCTTCGCCAACGGGATGTAGCAAAACGGATGCAAGTATCCCAACCTCGAATTTCAGAACTGGAGTCTGAGGACAGTGATCCTCGCTTGGCGACACTCCAAAGGTACGCACGGGCTGTAGGAGTAAAGGTTCGCGTCAAAATTGATACCCAAGCTGCTTTCATTGACTTTGGCAGGGAGTCAATTCGCCGCCAATCTTGGGGAACCAAAAATCGTTCCTCGCCCGAGTCTTTTCAACGCTTCAGAGTAGTGTCATGAGTCGAGTTGGAGATACGGAAACCACGCTGGTCCACCTTGAACTTCAAAAGTGCGAGTTTGACTTAGTTGAGGTGGGTAACCCCAAAAAATCTCTTGACTTCCTTGCGGGGGCAGAAGTCTCTGTGGTTTTAGGGCCTGAGCCGGCCAAGTGCGCAATGCTTTTAGTAACTAGCCTGGATGTGGTTCAAAGTCGCAAACCGACGAAGCGCGACGTACGTGAGCATATCGTTTTAGCACAATCTGCCATTGCGTATCTCTCATATTTTTCCGTTGAACCTGGCTTCGCAAACCCAGGTGACGAAAAAGAGCTCGAAGATTTTGCGAGGCGAATTGGAATTCAAATGATATTCCCGTATGTCCAGCAGTTTGTTATGGATTTAACAGTGAAAGCAGGATTCCCACCATTGATTCTTTCTTTGAGTGATCTGCAGGTTGAATGGGAACCGCTACCGGTGATCTAGCGCGTAGTGGGGAGCCAATGGGCAAGGAAGAATCGACGGCGTCCAGGTCCCGTCCAGAAGATGGTGCCCTTGTCGAACATGAACCAAAAGCAGTAAGTTTTCAATTCCAGAGCAAAAGTTTTCACTCTTCATGCTTTATGGCCGGAAAGGGGTGTTTGCTTCCCTCACGAAAAGGGGTTATGCACACACCCCCGGGGCCAAGGGGTGTGTGCAAAACCTAATGCATAACCGTGTACATAACCTCAGTGAGTAGTTCGTGATGAGCCGGAATTCTATTTGTAGGTCGAACTGCATTCAAAAGTTGCTCTAAATGACAAAAAGGACATCTGAATGCCTTGGGAATCCAAAGATGAAGCCCAATTTGGAATTTCAGGCATGCAAAGTGAGAGCTGTGAAATCGCTCGGTAGACAATCGATTAGCGGATCAGGTGATCAATGGCTCCCGGTCTTCGAAATTGCTTGTTAACGCTCACCCAAAATCAGTAGTCGCGTGGATTGAAGAGGGCACATGGGGGAAGGTTCCGTCTGTCGTTTCATGCAGTGACGAAGTAATCGGCCGAACAGTGACGAAGACTCGCCTCGGGCTATTTCGCGAAATCTGTAACTATGGCCATGTTTGCGAGTCTGCGAGTTATGCCTCCTTCATGCATATTCGTAGTGACAATTTGGAGCACCACTTTGGGTGAGATGGCCAATCGCAGACAGATTGCTCGTGCTTGGGTAACGATTCGATCACAGAGAGGTAGGTTTTCTCGAAAACCGTGGACAGCCGGTCAGAGTTTGTTTTAGTCTTTATTTATGTCTAAACAAAGTCCTGTTTTACTTGTTGACCAAGCGGCGGCTATGAGAGCCGCGACCCTCGTGGAATTGGGTATTCAGGGTCCTCTCAGTAGGGCGCAACTCGCCCGCCAGTTGGGGGTTTCTCCTGCGCTAATGACTTCAGTCACCAAGCAGTTGCTGGGAGAAGGACTCATTCGTGAACTTGAGGAAACCGCAGGAGTAACCGGTCGGCCTGCTCGTTTGCTGGACTTACGAGCTGATGCTGGTCGGGCGATTGGGGTGAAAGTTGGTCCGTCAGACATCACCTGCGTGTCCGTCTCCGTCAATGGTCACATAAATAGGACTTCTCGAGATCCCTACGAGGCCCAAGCAACAGCAGCTGTTTCCAACATTGTTTCAATTGTTGACAAATTCATCCAAGGAGAGCCGGACGACCGATTGCTGGGCATCGGTGTAGGAGTTCCGGGAACAGTTGATCAACAATCCAGTGGGAGCGTAGATTCTTGGCAACTGGGATGGTCACGTATGCCAATTGGATCGGCATTGCAAAACAAATTTAACCTTCCAGTATTCGTTGAGAACAACGTAAACGGTCTAGCCCACGCTGAGCGGCTCTTCGGCGAGGGTCGTCGCTCGCGTGAGTTCCTCATGGTCACCTTGGGAACTGGTATTGGTGCCGCAATCGTCCGAGAGGGCGTCGTGCAGACCGGTGCTACTGGCGCGATTGGCGAAATCGGGCACTTCCCGACCGACCATGTGGACAAGAAGTGCACCTGCGGCGGTAGCGGTTGCCTTGAAGCCGTGATTGGGGAGAGAGCACTACTAGACAAGGCGATTTCAAAAAAACTAATTCGTTCACAAGCTGGAATTGAGAACCTGGTGCAGCTTGCGGACAGTGGAAATGAGCAGGCACAACGAATATTCAGTGAAGCTGGCCACATTCTTGGACGATTCATGAGTGGACTAGTTCACACGGTAGACCCTGAAGTTATTTATCTCTCCGGTGAAGGGACTCTCGCCTGGGAGCACTGGTCACTTGGATTTGAACCCGCCTTCCGGGAAACTCTTTTGCCTTCACGACGTGGTATTCGCGTGCATGTTGAGCCTTGGCGCGATGAAAACTGGGCCCAAGGTGCCGCGGCTCTCGTACTAACCCATCCACGGGAAATTAATTCCTCAGCCGGAGGGATTTGGGGAGCCGATGTAAGGCGTCGGCTTCTGGCCAACTCAGCATCCTCCGTAAATGTGTTGGACGATGAATAGAATAGAGCAAGAACGAGAAATTGTTGCGGTGGCTAAGCCACGCACAAAACCGCTGTTGGTTTTAGCGTTCTTGGCACCAAGTGCAATCCCACTTGTGGTGTTCATTTTTGTCCCGATGATCTCAGCTGCCTGGATAAGTTTGCAAAAGTGGAATTTATTGAGTGATGCTGAGTTTGTTAGTTTCGACAATTACGTATCTCTTGCCACGGACAGTGACACTTGGCGAATTTTTCTTAACACGCTTTACTTCATTATTGGGTATTTGCCACTAGTGTTCACTGGCGGATTGGTCATTGCGCTCGCACTCAATCGCATGATTCCTGGTCGGTCTTTTTGGCGGGGAATCTATTTCCTCCCTGTTATCTCGAGTTGGATTGTCGTTGCTCTGATTTGGCGCTGGTTACTTCAGCCAGAAGGTGGCTTGGTCAACACGGTCATTGGATTTTTTGGGATTTCAGGTCCAGGCTGGTGGACCGATCCGGCGTGGGCCATGCCATCAATCATTATCGCCACGGCTTGGAAAGATCTTGGATTTGTCACCATCATCCTCCTTGCCGGTTTACAGGCCATCGATCCTCAAATTAATGAAGCGGCGCAGTTAGACGGGGCAACACATATTCGAAAACTCAAGCGAATCACGTTGCCGCTCCTCACTCCCAGCATATTCTTCGTCGTCGTCATTTCCCTGATCAATGGATTCCAGGTTTTTGATCAGGTGTACGCCATGACGGGTGGTGGGCCAGCGGGAGCATCAAATGTCGTAGTCCTTGAGGTGTATGACCTGGCATTCCGCTATGGGCAAGCAGGCAAGGCTGCAGCTCTTTCTTGGATACTGTTCATTGTCATCGCTATCTTCACCTGGTTACAGGTGAAGGGCCAACGGCGGTGGGTGTTCTATGGCTAAACAGTCGCAACGCTCTAACGTATTTTGGATCACGCTACTTGTGGCTCTTGGAGCAGTGATCATGCTCATTCCATTTGCCTGGGCGGTACTTACTTCGTTGAATCCTGATGCAACTATTTCAATTAACGACTCGATTTGGCCGGAAAGATTTGACATATCAGGCTACACGGCGCTGTTTGAAACTCTCCCATTTTTTAAAGTAATCCTCAATAGCGTAGGAATCGCCATCATTGTCACGACAATTCAGATCGCTACTGCAGCGCCGGCGGCATATGCATTCAGTAGGTTCAATTTCAAAGGACAAAACGCCGTATTTGTTGGCTATCTCGCAACAATGATGATCCCCTTCCAGGTCCTTCTCGTGCCCCTGTTTATCCAGATGAGAATTTTTGGGCTTATCGATTCATACGCCTCAGTAGTACTGCCGGCTATGGCGAGTGCATTTGGTGTTTTTCTTCTTCGCCAAGCAATCAATCAAGTTCCACGCGAATTGGATGATGCGGCCACCGTTGATGGAGCAAGTCACTTAAGAATTTTCACTCGAATAATCCTTCCAAGCATTAAGCCTGCCCTGGCGACATTTGGAATTTTTGCCTTCATGGCAAGTTGGAATGGCTTTATTTGGCCGCTAATCGTTTTGCGTAGTCCAGAAATCCAAACTCTTCCTGTTGCCTTGGCAGGCATTCAGGGTCAATACACGACCGAGTGGAACATCGTCATGGCTGGATCAGTAATCAGCATGATTCCAATTTTCCTTGTTTACGTATTCGCGCAGCGATCCGTAGTTCAAGGAATTACAAGTGCTGGCATCAAGTGATGCTGCGCTCACGATAGAAAGGGAAACGTAAGATGAGAAAATGGATGGTTGGCACGAGTATCGTCGCGGCCACAGCCCTAGTTCTAGCTGGCTGTTCAAGCGACGCAAGCTCAGATGCAACTTCTTCACCGAGTGCGGTTGAAACGAGTGCATCTGAAGAGATTATGGAACCGGTAACAATCAGCTACACAAACTTTATTTCCAATGGTGGCAATGAAGAAAATCTAGCAAGTATCGTGACTGCTTTCGAAGCAGAAAATCCAAACATCACGGTAGAAGTGACAACACTGCCCTACGATAATTACGGAACAGCACTGCAAACTGATATTGCAGCGGGAACCGTATCCGACACTTTTGATGTGGAGTTTTCAAGTTACGCATCTTTGCAGTCGAATGGGGTTCTTGCGCCAATCGAATTAGCTGACCCGGGTATTTATCGCCCATCACTGCTGGATGCTTATTCAACGGATGGAACTCCTTATGCATTGCCTAGTAGTTTCTCCACCGTAGTCCTGTTCTACAACAAGGACCTCTTTGATGCTGCCGGAGTTTCCTACCCTGATGGAACCTGGAATTGGGATGACTTGATGACCGCTGCTGAAAGTCTGACCGATCAGGATGCAGGCGTATGGGGACTCCACCAGCCAGTGAGTTTCTATGAGTACTACAAGACTGTTGCTCAAAATGGTGGCGAGATGCTCAACGCCGATGGCACGGCAGTGGCTTTCGACTCACCAGAAGGTATTGGTGCCGCTGAGTGGCTGGTAGATAAGAGCGGCGTCGTCATGCCAACCATCGAGCAAGGTCAAGGAACACCTGACTTTGACACCAACCTATTCAAAGAAGGCAAGCTTGGCATGATGCTTACCGGCATCTGGATGTTTGGCGCGTTTGCCGATGCTCCATTTGGCTGGGATCTTGCAGTCGAGCCTGGCAACGTCACACAAGCAAGTGCTGCGTTTTCCAATGCAGTGGGAATCTCGGAGGGTTCAGAGAACAAAGAGGCTGCCACAAAATGGGCAGAATTCCTCACCGCATCACCCGTGGCAGTACAAACACGACTAGATGCAGGTTGGGAATTACCACCCATCTCTGATCAGACGCAACTTGATGCCTATCTCACTGCTGGTGCACCGGCGAATCGTCAAGCAGTCTTTGACTCGCTCGACAACATTGCCCTAGTGCCCATCATTGGCGAAGGCCAAAATGAAATGCAGGACATCGTTGGTGAAGAGCTAGTTGAAGCTCAAGCTGGACGCAAAACCGCAGCAGAGGCAATTGCCTCAGCCGCTGAGCGAGTAAACGAAGTTCTCAACCGCTAGTACTAAACATTTGTGGGGGCAGCACTGGCTGCCCCCACAAACTGTCATGCACCATTTCAATGTTGAAGGGAAGATTCAATGACCATGGCTGTTCACCTAGGACCGATGGAGAGGGTTCTGGTCCAACAAATCCTTGACGCCCAACATGCATCTGGGGCCTATCCTGCATGCGAGTCTTTTTCGGCCTACAAAGGATATTCGTGGTTCAGGGACGGGTCTTTTATCGCGTATTCCATGAGCCTCGTTGGAGAAACAGAGTCAGCATCGAAGTTCCATAACTGGGTAGCCAGCGCTGTAACCGCTTGGAGCGACCGAGTTGATGGCTTGCTAGGCGAATTGGATGGCGGAGCAGGGCCAAGCATTACTGGCATGCTTCCAACTCGATTGAGTCTTCAAGGTGAAGAAGTCTCTGAAGGTTGGTGGAACCATCAAGTAGATGGATTCGGAACGTGGCTTTGGGCAATTGGCGAGTTCGTTGAAAAAGGCGATGAAGTGCCCACTCAATGGATCCAAGCAATGGAGGTTCTCGGGCGTTATCTCTGTGGATTCGGGAGTCTCCCGTGCTACGACTGGTGGGAGGAACACATTGATCAAATTCATTCTTCGACACTCGGTTGTGTGATTGTGGGATTACGAGTGGTAGAGCGGACCCAAGGAATCGACACTGAGCTTCGAGACCTTGCGCGAGTCCGCGCTGAGGAATTGTTTTCAATACTCATGAATGAAGGTGTGCACGATGGACATCTGACGAAATGGCTAGGTAGTGATGCTGTTGACGGAAGTTTGTCAGCGCTAATCGCGCCGTTGCGTGTAATCAACCCTCGAGATCCGCTATCCGCGCAGACTATTGAAGCAGTAACAAACGACCTATCAGTGGGAGGTGGGGTGTATAGGTTTCAGTCGGACACCTATTTTGGTGGCGGTCGCTGGCCCATTCTCAGTGCATTCCTTGGACTCGCACAAATCGAGATCGGGAACACTGAAGCCGCGTTGAAGTGCCGGGATTGGATTAGGGGAACATTCGAGGAAGGCATCCCTGAACAAGACTCTTCAATGCTACTTGCGCCTGATCACCTTGATACTTGGCGTGAAAAATGGGGTGAGAGCGCCCACCCGCTCCTTTGGAGTAACGCCATGTATTTGGCCCTTGAAACCCGACTGCAGGAAATTGGAGTCTCACATGAAACTGTTTCATAATCCGTTGGGTGCGGGTCACGCCTATTCACCTAGTCTGGACCAACGAACTCCAGTCCACCCAGAGAGCGAAGTTGTCCGGGTCGGTGTTCGTTGCAGTGATAAATACCCGCAAGTCTCATGTGAAGTTCGCGTTGATAAACAACCCACGGTGACGATCCCATGTACTCCAGCAACCTTGGAGGATGAAGCCACCTTTGGCGACGAGGGGCATTTAGCGTTGGCGCAAGCGCGCAAAGCTTCAATTGATCATTTTCTCCATGCGGATATACCGCAGGCAGCGTTCGGTAGCACTGTTGTGTACCGTTTTACGAGCAGTGAAGCAAATACGCGTTGGTTCAGTTACCGGCCAAGCAAGTGGGTCGAAAACCAAGAAGCGGTGGAACTGGTCGGCGGAAGACAAACCACGGCAACTCCGCTAGTGAAGACCGACGGTATTAACTCGTATGCGATCAAGATCGCTTTTGAGATTGAGAAAGATGCACGAGTGACAGGGCTAGGGGAGCGGTATCAATCGCTCGATTTGTATGGAAAGAAGCGTGACACTCGAGTATTCGAGCAGTACAAAGATCAGTGGAAGACCGATCGGACATACTTTCCAGTTCCCCTGCTCTATGTCACCGCTCATCAAAGCGCATGGGGACTGTATGTCGAGACGTCAAACCGGATCTGGTTCGATCTTGGGTCTTCCAACTCGAGCGAGATACAAGCATTGATTGAAATCGACTCACCAGCAGAATTGCAGGACTCGCTGAAAGTTCACGTTTGGGATGGTGACGCGTCCAACACCCTTAGCAAGTATTTAGCCCTGACGGGGACTCCGGAAGAATTGCCTGAATGGGTTTTCGGACTCTGGGCCAGCAGCAACGAATGGAACACGCAAGAACGAGTGTTATCTGAGGTCCGACACCACCTTGAGCTTGATATTCCAATTAGGGCGATAGTTATTGAGGCATGGAGTGATGAATCCACTTTCACCCAATGGCGAGGATCAAGTGGAGAGATCCGAAAAACCGGGAGTCCTGCAGGTGACGACTCATTTGAACACCCAGAGGACAGCCCGTGGCCAAATCCAAAAGAGATGATTAGTGATTTCAAAGCGCACGGTATTCACACAATCCTTTGGCAAATACCATTATTGAAGGCAAGGCCGCACCCAACAGGTCAACTTGCTGCAGACATTGACGCAGCTAAAAAAGAAAACCATCTAGTCAAAGTACCCAATTCCGATGGCTCCTTAACTCCCTACCAAAACCGTGGATGGTGGTTCCCGCTAGCCAAAATGCCTGACCTGACCGATTCCCAGACCGCAGTTTGGTGGACGGAACAAAGGCGGCATCTCATTACTTGGTACGGAGTAGAAGGTTTCAAGACCGACGGTGGAGAGCACGCTTGGGGTGACGAACTTGTGTATAAAAACGGAAAGCGCGGTAATGAGATGAACAATCTCTTTCCCGAGGCGTACTCGCGTGCATTCGCTGATCTATTGCGCAGGAATGGCAAGTCACCGGTAGCTCTTAGCCGCGCAGGCTTTACTGGATCACAAAGACAAGGTGTCATGTGGGCGGGAGATGAAAACAGCACCTGGGAAGCTTTCAGGTCGTCTATCGTTGCCGGGCTGTCGAGCGCATACGCGGGAGCTGTGTACTGGACCTGGGATCTTGGTGGGTTCTCTGGTGCAATCCCAACTCCAGAGCTATATTTACGCTCAACTGCGGCTGCTTGCTTTACCCCAATAATGCAGTATCACTCTGAGTTCAATCACCACCGGAAACCAAGCAATGACCGATCACCGTGGAACATCGCAAAACAATTCGACGATCCGAAAGTGATTGATGTATTCCGTTGCTTTGTCGATATCCGCGAAAAGCTAATTCCGTATTTGACCGAGTCCGCCCGCGCGGCCATTGAGCATAGAAAGCCACTGATGGTTCCTGTCACTTTCAATCAAGCCAGAGAATCACTTGCGTGGGATCATCCGAATTCTTGGCTATTGGGTGAATCGCTATTCGTCGCCCCGGTGCTCGAGGAGAGTGCAAACTCTGTCGATATTTTCCTGCCAGAAGGTTGCTGGGTCCATGTTTTTTCAGGCGAAGAATCATTTGGAAATTCAGTGATAAAAGTGCAGGTTCCGATAGATCAAGCGGCAGTATTCATGCGCAAAGGCGATCAGGCACAATTCAAGGGGATTTTCTCGGCGGCTTGAAGATAGATGCAATTTCGAAAATGAATGAGAGTTATCACTTTTACATCAAAAGTTTTCACATTGGTTACCTGTTTGACTGTTTCTAGAGATTGAATTCCCTCACGAAAAGGGGTTTTGCACACACCCCCGGGGCCGGGGGGTGTGTGCAAAACCTATTGCATAACCTCAGTGCGTTACTGGCTGCAGCCGAGATTGAACTTTGAGGTTCGATTTATGCTAAATGCGACGTGAAAATGCGCGAGATTCGTGATTTATACGTTGATAAAAGTCTACATGAGCGGGAAAAGTAGTTTCGGGCATGCGAACAGAACTTGTAGCTGTGGATTGAGGAATTTTTTCGCTTAGGCAGCGAGTTCGTCGGGGATGCGTTCTCGCCGGAGTTGCTGGTGGACGAGGTTGTGACCGATTA